>DAINCG010000233.1:1833-7683 GCA_036732525.1 Pseudomonadota bacterium
GGACTTCAGGACCGTCAGGACGCGCGGCTCCTTCATGCGCGCGGCGGCGGCGGCCGGCAGGCTGTCGATGTTGCCGCCGATGACCTTGCTGGTGGCGAGGTCGGCGCGCAGGAGGCCGAGACCGGTCTCGGTCTTCGCCTTGCTGCGGAAGTCGTCGCCGTCGCCGGAAAATGCATACTCCCGGTAACCGAGGAAGGTGAAGTGGTCGTCGTCGAGCCAGGCCAGGAAGTCCGCCCCTTCGGCGGCTTGCTTCGCGTCGACCGCGCTCGGCGCGCGCAGGGTCAGATCCTCGATGGCGGATGCAACGTGGTTGCGCATCTCGGCCCAGTCGCCGACGGCGGCGCGGACGCTTCGCAAAACCTCTTTGAGGCCGTCCTCGAGATCCGCGAGTTCCTTCACGTCGGTCCGCTCGTCGATATGGACCTGCATGACGGATTCGTCGCCCGCTTCGCGTCGGCGCTCGGCCACTTCGACGATATCGCCGTCCTTTCGCGTCAGGCGCAGCACCGGGTGGATGATCAGGTGGACGGTCAGGCCGCGCCGATTGATCTCCGCGGTGATCGAATCGACCAGGAAGGGCATGTCATCATGCACGATCTCGACGATCGTGTGTCCGGACTGCCAGCCGTCGTCGCTGAGGGTCGGATTGTAGGCGCGGACGAGCGGCGCGTCGTCGCGGCTGGCCGCCAGCTTGAATATGGACAGCGCGCGCAGCGCCAGCGTTTCCGGATCGACGCCCGCGATGTCGCCCCGCGGCGCATGGGCGTAGAAGAGGCGACAGAACGCCGCTGCCGCATCGGCGTGTCGTTCGGCCATGCGCCGGCCGACGATGTCGGCGGCGGTGGAAATGGCTTCGTGTGCGGGATCGGTGTTGTCGGCGCGCATCGATTGAATTCCCCCAAACATGCGTGCCTACATTACGTACACGCATTTTTCCTTGTCGCAAAATTGAGATGAATGATCTGTGAAAGCGCCAAGTACCGGCGCAATATTTTGCGTGAATGCTGCGGCGCAACATTATCCCGGGGTGCCAAAAGCCGACAGGAATCGCCGCGCACGATCGTACGCTGTTCGGATTGCAGTGAAATGGGGGGGTGGGCGCTTGGAGCGGGAGAAGGGATTCGAACCCTCGACCCTCACGTTGGCAACGTGATGCTCTACCCCTGAGCTACTCCCGCGGGCGCGCGTTCGGCGTCGCCGCCGAATTGCGAGCGCCCTATATGGCGGAACGGGCCATTGGGCGCAAGCACAAAAATTCTAGGCGGCTTCCGGGCCTTCCGAGAGACGATGCTCCAGGAATTCCAGCCGATCCTGGCCCCAGAATATCTCGCCGTCGAGCACGTAGCTCGGGATGCCGAAGACGCCGCGGTCGAGCGCGCGGTTGGTGTTGTCCTCGAATTCCTCAAGCACGGCCTGGTCCTGGGCGGCGTTGACCATCACGTCGCCGGGGAGGCCGCATTCCTCCGCGATCGCACCGAGGGTCTTCCAGTCGTTGATGTCCCGGTCCTCCGCCCAGCAGGCGCGGGGGAGGGCGAAGACGAGCTTGCCGACGTCGGCGCCCAGCCGGTCCGCTGCGACGACCAGGCAGGCGGCGCGTTTCTGCGAAACGGGATAGTAGGCCGGCTTCTCGGAAAGCGGCAGGCCATAGCGCGACGACCAGCGCTTCATCTCCAGCTTGCCGTAGGCCCGGTGCAGTTCAGAGCGTTCCGGCGGGTCGTCATGGCCGATCAGGCGCAGCATCATTTCGCGGAGATCGACCGGGAAATAGCGGATTTCGGCGCCCGCTTTCTCCGCGATGCCTTCCAGGCGGCGCTGGCCCAGATAGACCCAGGGGCTGTTCAGGCAGAAGTAGAAGTCGATCTTCGGCGCGTCGCTCATACCGGCTCCTCCACCTTGTAGGGGCCGGCCTCGCCCTTGAGCGCGCGGGCGACGAGGTCCAGACGGTCCTGGCCCCAGAAGGGTTCGCCCGCGACGACGTATGTGGGAGCGCCGAACACGTTCTCGGCGATCGCCCGGTCCGTCGCCGCCTGCGCGCGGGCCTTGCCGGCCTCCGTCCCGGCGTCTGCGAGAAGGGCGTCGCCGTCGAAGCCGAGACGCCCGGCGACCCGCGCCAACGTCGCCGCCTCGCCGACATCCGCCTCCTCGACCCAGCAGGCGCGCATCATGGCTTCGATCAAGTCGGCCGGATCGGCGCCCGTCGCCATTGCGGCGAGAATGACGCGATGGCCGAGGCCGGCGTCGGTCGGGAAGTGTTTCGGGCGCAGATTGAGCGGCACGCCGCGCACGTCCCGCCAGCGCTGGAGTTCGAACATCCGGTAGCGTCGGCGCTGATAGGGCCGCTTGGGCAGCGGGAGCCCGCCGGATTGCGGGAAGACCTGGCCGAAATCGGTCGGGTAATAGGCGACGTCCCAACCGGTCGCCTTGGCGAGGTCGAGGAAGGGACGGTGGCCGAGGAAACTCCAGGGCGACGTGATGGTGAAGTAGTAGTCGACGGTCTTGTCCGCCATGGCGGATGTCCTCCCCGAGGGCGTTCTTATCGGTTGGTCAGGCGCAGCACCGCGCGCGCGACCGCGGCGGACGCGGTCAGGCCGGGCGATTCGATGCCGAACAGATTGATCAGGCCGGCGACGCCGTGGTCGGCCGGGCCCTGAACCATGAAGTCGGGTTGCGGCTCGCCGGGGCCGTGGATCTTCGGCCGGATGCCCGCATAGGCGGGCACGAGGGCGCCGTCGGCAAGGTCCGGATAATAGGCGCGGACCGCTTCGTAGAAGCTGTCGGCGCGGCTCGGGTCCATATCGTAGTCGCGGGTCTCGATCCACTCGATGTCCGGTCCGAACTTGCACTGGCCGCCGAGATCGACGGTGACATGGACGCCAAGCGCGCCGGGCACCGGCATCGGATAGACGAGACGGGAGAAGGGTTGTTTGCCAAGCAGGCTGAAGTAATTGCCCTTCGCCATTGAGGCTTTTGGGAATTTTTCAACAGGCGCGCCATCCCAGGACGACGCGACGGCGACGGCGTCGAGGCCGGCGGAGTTGACCACCAGGTCGGCCGCAAGCGTCATCGGCTCGTCGCCGCCGACATCGATCTCGACGCCGCCCTCCGCCCGGATGCGACCGCCGACCACCGGCGAGAGGAAGGCGATCATGGCGCCCGCGGCCTCGGCGTCGCCCTGATAGGCCAGCATCAGCGAATGGCTGTCGATCACGCCGGTCGAGGGCGAGAGCAGGCCGCCGACGGCGCGGACGGCCGGCTCCAGTTGCTCGACCTCCTTGGCGGACAGCAGGATCAGGTCGTCGACGCCGTTCTCCGCCGCCTTTTGCTGCAGCGCCTTCAGGCGCGGCCTCTCGCTTTCCTCGCTCGCGACGATGAGCTTGCCGATGCGCTTGTGCGGGACGCCGCGCTCCGCGCAGTAGTCGTAGAGGAACAGTTTGCCCTCGACGCAGGCCTTCGCCTTGAAGCTGCCGGTCGGATAGTAGATGCCGGCGTGGATGACCTCGCTGTTGCGGGAGCTGGTCTCCGAACCGATCATGTCCGTGGCCTCGAGCACGATGACCTCGCGCCCGGCCTCCGCCAGGAACTTTGCGCAGGCCAAGCCGACCACGCCTGCGCCGATGACGATGCAATCAACTCTTTCGACCATGCGCCGCTGTTCTTCCGCCCAAAGGAAACGCCTTTGCGCCCCGTTCTAATGGGCGCCAGGATCGTCCGTCCACACACACCCGATCGCCAGGAGCAATTCCATGATCTTCGACATGCGCACCTATACCTGCAAGCCCGGCACCGTGCCCCTTCAGTTGAAGCTTTACGAGGAGAAGGGCTATGCCGTGCAGACCAAGCACCTTGACGAGCCTGCGCTCTATGGCGTGACCGAGACAGGCGCGATCAACACCTACGTCCATGTCTGGGCCTACGAGGACGCGGCCGACCGGGCGAAGCGCCGGGCCGCGATGCAGGCCGACCCCGACTGGACGGCCTTTCTCGCGACGACGCGGGAAGCCGGTTATCTGATCAAGCAGGAAAACCAGATCCTGCAGGCGCCGAGCTTTTTCAAATATAAGCGCTGATTATCGGCGGCCTCACGGCATCGTTACGGGGCGCGACGGGCTTCTGAGCCCGTTCGCGCCCCTATGTCGGTCATAGTGGTCAACGTTTGGGGACGGAGAGGATCGACCGGATGCGGCGGCTGACGGCGCTGTTCATTGCGGCGCTGATTGCGGTTGCGGGCGGCGCGGAGGCCGGCCCGGCGAAGTGGGCCGCCGGCGACTGGCCGCACACGAATTTCACGAAGCATTCCGTGCCCCTTGGCGAAATCATGAGCGGCGGAGTCGGCAAGGACGGCATTCCGCCGGTCGACGAACCCGAGTTCGAGAACGTTGAGGCGGCCGCCGCGCGGGTCTCGCCGCAGGAGCCGGTCGTCAGCCTTTCGGTCAACGGCGCCGCAAAGGCCTATCCGCTCTCGATCCTGATCTGGCACGAGATCGTCAACGACGAGATCGGCGGCGTGCCCGTGGCGGTCACATTCTGCCCGCTCTGCAATGCCGCGATCGTCTACGACCGTCGTGTGAACGGCCGTACGCTTGACTTCGGCGTCACCGGCAAGCTTCGGAAATCCGATCTCGTCATGTGGGATCGCCAGACTGAAAGCTGGTGGCAGCAGTTTCTCGGCGAGGCGATCGTCGGCGAGTTGACCGGCGCCCGCCTCAACGTCATCGCGTCCCGTGTCGAGTCGTTCGAGCGGTTCGCCGGCCGGCGGCCGGACGGCCTTTGCCTCAGGCCGACCTACCCGCAACTCCGCGCCTATGGCCGCAACCCCTATGTCCGTTACGACAGCGCGCCGTGGCCGTTTCTGTACCGGGGCGAATCGCCCGAGGGCATCGCGCCGCTCGCCCGCGTCGTCGCGGTGGGCGATGTCGCCTGGTCAATGGACCTCCTGCGCAAGCGTGGGATGGTGAAGCACGGGTCCTATGCGATCAGCTGGTCGCCGGGACAGGCGTCGGCTCTCGACGCCGCCGACATCGCGGACGGGCGGGATATCGGCAATATCGTCGTTCAAGAGATGGGGCCGAAGGGGCCTGTCGACGCGCCGCACAGCATCGCCTTCGTCTTCGCCTATCACGCCTTCCGCCCCAAGGGCGTCATTCACGTCGACTGCGACGGCGGCCGGAAGCCCGCCCGGCCGCTGAAATGCGGCTGATCGCCCCTGGCCTTGCGGGTCCGGCGATCACAGGTTAGTCGAAACGCAAACCAATCGGCGAACCGGATGACAGGCTCAGACCGACGCGACGTCGCGCGGAAGACATCGAGCGAAGGCGATATCGAGGCGTTTTTGCGCCAGGCGAAGCGCGGCCCGGCGGGGCCCGTCGGGCGTCTGATATTCGCGCTCGACGCCACCCAGAGCCGCCAGCCCACGTGGGACCGGGCCTGCAACCTGCAAGCGGAGATGTTCCGGGCGGCGGCGAGCCTTGGCGGCCTCGCGATCCAGTTGGTGTTCTATCGCGGCTTTTCCGAATGCAAGGCGAGCGCCTGGACCGCCAACACCGACGACCTGCTGCGCCGTATGCTGCGCGTGCGCTGCGAAGGCGGGCTGACGCAGATCGGCAAGGTGCTGACCAACGCGCGGCGGCAGGCTGAGGCCGCGCCGGTCGCGGCGCTGGTTTTCGTCGGCGACGCCTTCGAGGAAGACATCGACCAGGTCTGCCACCGCGCCGGCGAACTGGCGCTGCACGGCGTGCCCGCGCTGATGTTCCAGGAAGGCGAGGATCCTGTCGCGCGGCAGGCGTTCAAGGAAATTGCGCGGCTGACCGGCGGCGCCTATTGCCGCTTCGATCCCGCCAGCGCCGACGCGCT
>DAINCG010000234.1:0-699 GCA_036732525.1 Pseudomonadota bacterium
ACGCTGCCCTGGGTGACCTCGCGGATGTCCTGGCCGTCGATGGTCACCCGGCCGCCCTCGACGTCATAGAAGCGAAAGAGGATCCGGGAGATCGTCGACTTGCCGGCCCCGGACTCGCCGACGATCCCCAGGATCTCCCCGGCGCGCACATGAAACGTGACGTCCTCGATGGCGGTGAAGACCCCCTTGCGCGTCGGGTAGTCGACGGTCAGGCCTTCGACCTCCAGCAATTCCGCCATCGCGTCCCGTCTCCCGGTTTCGATCGGCCAAGTTCGCACAGGGGCGGCCGGGTGGCGAGCATTTCTTGACCCGGGAGGCGCCGCGCCGCATGCTGTCCGCCTGGACCGTAGGGGAGCCCGGAAACGGGCTGAGAGGCGGCGGGAGGTCCCGCCCGACCCTTCGAACCTGATCCGGGTCATGCCGGCGCAGGGAACGGATGCTTGCTCCGAACCGAGCGACGGCGCGCCCAGCCCAATTTGCTGGAGACGTCATGCGCAAATTCATTCTCGCCCTGGCGCTGGTCGCCATCGCCGTCCCCGTCGCGTTGCCCGCCAAGGCCGCGGACAAGGTCACCGTGCTGCTGGATTGGTTCGTCAATCCGGATCACGGGCCGCTGATCGTCGCCCAAAAGCAGGGCTTCTTCGCCGAACAGGGCATTGAGCCGACCTTCATTGAACCGGCCGATCCGAACGATCCGCC
>DAINCG010000234.1:739-2846 GCA_036732525.1 Pseudomonadota bacterium
GGTCTCCTACCAGCCGCAGCTTCACATGCAGGCGGCGGCCGGCCTGCCGCTGGTGCGCTTCGCGACCCTGGTCGCGACGCCCTTGACGACCGTGCTGGCGCTCGACGACGGGCCGGTCAAGACGCTCGCCGACCTTAAGGGCCGCAAGGTCGGATATTCCGTCGGCGGATTCGAGCAGGCCGTGCTGGGCGCCATGCTGAAGACGGCGGGGCTGACGATGGACGACGTCGAACTGGTCAACGTGAACTTCGCGCTCTCCGGCTCGCTCCTCGCCAAGAAGGTCGCGGCGGTCGTCGGGGCCTATCGGAATTTCGAGCTGAACCAGCTCGCGATCGAGGGCGGCAAGGGCCGCGCCTTCTTCCCGGAGGAGAACGGCGTGCCGGCCTACGACGAACTGATTCTGGTCGCCAACGCCAGCCTGCGCGAGTCCGACATGCTTGGTCGCTTCGCGGCGGCGGTGGAGAAGGGAACGCAATGGCTGATCAACCGGCCTGAAGACAGCTTCAAGGTTTTCGCGGCCTACAAGGACGGCCTCGACGATGAACTGAACCGGCGCGCCTGGGCCGATACCGTGCCGCGCTTCGCGCTCCGGCCCGCGGCGCTCGACCGGGGGCGGTATAAGCGGTTCGCGAAATTCCTGATGGCGGAGAAGGTGATCGACAACCAGCCGGATCTGGACACGTACGCCATCGCGCCGGAACCGGCGTCGTGAGCGGCGCGCTCCGCTTCTCCGAACATCTGCGCGCCGCCGCCGGGCCCGCCTGGGACCGGGCGGCGCGCCATGCCTTCGTCGATCGGCTTGGCGATGGGACGCTCGACCGGGCCGCATACCGCCGCTATCTCGTCGACGACTACGCCTTCATCGACAGCCTGGCGGCGGTGATCGGCCGGGCCGTCGCGGCGGCGCCGGGCATGCGCCCGAAGGCGCGCCTCGCGGGATTTCTGGCCGCCCTGACGTCCGGGGAGAACGATTTCTTTCTCAGGAGCTTCGCAGCGCTCGACGTCGCGGAGACCGACTGGCGCGGCGCCACGATGGGCCCGGTCATGCAGGCCTTCGCCGACCATATGGCGGAAGCGGTCGGGCAGGCGGGGTATCCCGGCGCGCTCGCCGCGTTGCTGCCGGCGGAATGGATCTATCTCGATTGGGCGACGTGGCTTGCCGACGCGAGGCCGCGCCCCGGCGACTTCTATTTCGCGGAATGGATCGACCTCCACGCCAGCGCCGATTTCGTCGCCTTCGTCGCCTGGCTCCAGCGGGAGACGGACCGGGTCGGCGCGGCGGCGGACGACGCGACGCGCCGGGAGATGGAGCGCATTTTCCTGCGGATGGTGGAGCTCGAAGGGGACTTCTTCGACTGGTCGTTCGGGGCTTCCTAAAGCCTCCAGCCCCGGTGCACGGCGACGACGCCCTGGGTCATGTCGCGCCAGCCGACACGGTCGAAGCCCGCCGAGGACATCATGTCGGCGAGTTCCGGCTGCGTCGGGAACTGGCGAATGCTCTCGACCAGGTACTGGTAGGATTCGGCGTCGCCCGTCGTCGCCTTGCCGAGCTTCGGGATGACCGCGAAGGAATAGCGGTCGTCTAGCGTCCGGAGCGCCGCGTCGTTCACCCGGCTGAACTCCAGGCAGAAGAAGCGGCCGCCCGGTTTTAGCACCCGCCGCATGTCCCTGAGCGCCGCCAGCCGGTCGGTCACATTGCGGAGACCGAACGAGATGGTGACGAGGTCGGCGCAGGCGCTCGGCAGCGGCAGGCGCTCGGCGTCGCCGGCCGCCCACAGGACGCCGGAGACGCCCCGGTCGAGCGCCCGGTCGCGGCCGACGGCGACCATCGCCGCGTTGGCGTCGACGACCAGCGCGTCGAGGCCGCCACGTCGATCAGCCGTTCGCCCGGGCGCGGCGCCGCTTCCGCGATCAGGGAGGCTTTCCAGAACCGATGCAGGCCGCCGCTCATCAGATCGTTCATCAGGTCGTAGCGGCTCGCGACCGAATCGAACACGTCCCGCACCATGCCGGCCTTCGCCTGGCGCGGCACGGTCCGATAGCCGAAATCGATATCCTGGTCGTCGGTCGGGGCGTCTCTGGTCATGCGCGGGACAATAGCGCCCGC
>DAINCG010000234.1:2882-5338 GCA_036732525.1 Pseudomonadota bacterium
ATGCCCGAACTGCCTGAAGTCGAAACCACCCGCCGCGGCCTCGCCCGTCAGATCGACGGCCGGGTGCTGGCGCGCGTGGAGGCCAGGCGGCCGGATTTGCGCTTTCCGCTGCCGCCGGATTTCGCGCCGCGCATGACCGGCCGGCGGGTCGAGCGGCTCGACCGGCGGGCGAAATATATTCTCGTCCGGCTCGAGGACGGGCTGACCTGGCTGATCCACCTCGGCATGTCGGGCCGGCTGATCGTCGGGGCGGGACCGACGCCGGCGCTCGGCCCGCACGATCACGTCGTCGCGGAGACGGACGACGGCCACATGGTCTTCCAGGACGCCCGCCGCTTCGGGTTCATGGACCTCTTCCCGACGGACCAGGAAGCCATCCATCCGCGCCTCGCCGGGCTCGGCGTCGAGCCGCTGACCGATCTTTCGGCCGAGCGCCTCGCTGCGCTGCTGGCCGGGCGGTTCACCTCGATCAAGGCGGCGCTCCTCGACCAGCGGCTCATCGCAGGCCTTGGAAACATTTACGTCTCCGAAGCGTTGTTTCGGGCGAAGGTCCGGCCGGAACGGCTGGCGGGCGACCTGTCGCGAGCCGAAGTCAGGCGCTTGGCGGCGGCGATCCCGGAGGTTCTGGCCGAAGCGATCGCGGCGGGCGGCTCTTCGCTGCGCGATTACCGCCAGCCGTCGGGCGAGCTTGGCTATTTCAAGGCCTCGTGGGCCGTTTATGGCCGCGAGGGCGAGGATTGCCCGCGCTGCGGCGGCGGGCCGGTTCGGCGCATCGTCCAGTCGGGCCGGTCGTCGTTCTATTGTCCGAAGTGCCAGCGTTAGGTAAGGCTGGGCGCAACATTCGATCAAGGAAGCAAGCCATGGCGTTCGAATTCGTCCTTTCCGAAAAGCGCGGCCGCGTCGGGCTGATCACGTTGAACCGGCCGAAGGCGCTTAACGCGCTCTGCGCCCAGCTGGTCGACGAACTCGCCCAGACCATCGATGCGCTGGAGGCGGATCCGGACGTCGGCTGCATCGTGCTGACCGGCAACGAAAAGGCTTTCGCCGCCGGGGCCGACATCAAGGAGATGCAGTCGAAGTCCTACATGGACGCCTACATGGAGGACTTCATCACCGTGCACTGGGAGCGGATCGCCGCTTGCCGGAAGCCGACCATCGCGGCGGTCGCGGGCTACGCCCTCGGCGGCGGCTGCGAGGTCGCCATGATGTGCGACATCATCATCTGCGCCGACAACGCGAAATTCGGCCAGCCCGAAATCAACCTCGGCGCCATTCCGGGCGGCGGCGGCACCCAGCGCCTGCCGCGCGCCGTCGGCAAGGCGAAGGCGATGGACATGTGCCTGACCGGCCGCATGATGGACGCGGAGGAGGCGGAGCGCTCCGGCCTCGTCACGCGGATCGTGCCGGCCGACAAGCTGGTCGAGGAGGCGTTGAAGACCGCGGATACCATCGCCGAGAAGTCGCTGCCGATCGCGATGATCTGCAAGGAGGCGGTCAATCGCGCCTATGAGGTGTCGCTGGCCGAAGGCGTGCGCTTCGAGCGGCGCGTGTTCCACTCGGTCTTCGCGACGGAGGACCAGAAGGAAGGCATGGCGGCCTTCGCCGAGAAACGGCAGCCGCAATTCCAGCACCGCTGAACCGATTGCGGGGGGCCGCCTGGGGCGGTTTCCCTTGACGGACCTCACGCCGCGCCGTATAGAGCGCGGCTTCCCGCTATCATCATACTGAACGAACGACGGAACCACCGCGTATGGCCAACAGCAGACAAGCCGAAAAGCGCATCCGGCAGACCGACCGCCGCACGCGGGTCAATCGCATGCGCACCAGCCGTTTCCGCACCTTCATCAAGCGCGTCGAAGCCGCCATCGCGAGCGGCGACAAGGCCGCCGCGGCCGATGCGCTCAAGGTCGCGCAGCCAGTTATGCACAGCGCTGTGAACAAAGGCGTGGCCCACCGCAACATGGTCGACCGCAAGCTTTCGCGACTCGCGAGGCGAATCAACGCGATGGCGTGATGAACGCCGAAGTTGCGACGATCCGGCGCCGGGGCTTGCCCCGGCGTTTTTCGTTTCGGGCCTCCGCGCCGAAAGCGAAGGGTTCCAATCGCTTGCCCAACCCATCTCGCGACTGTCCGGAGAGTCAAGCGCCCTTTCTTACAGAATCGTGAAATCTGGTTATTGCCGCTCTCGGCACCCGGCGGTACATTCCCCCTCGTCAAGCAGCCGAACGGCCGCGGGCTAGAAAAAATCAATAAAATAAGGGGGCAGCCTGAAGTAATCGACCTAACAGGTATGTTTCGTCACACGAGACTGTTTCGCGATTGCGGGCCTTCGGCTTATTCCGTGCCCTGTAATCTTAAAATCTCACGTAGACCTGCGCTTCGGCATTTGAGGGGCTGGACGAAGGTCGATCTACGGGAGGCCAGGGGATGAGTAACGCTTATGCGGGCGACCTACA
>DAINCG010000234.1:5348-7613 GCA_036732525.1 Pseudomonadota bacterium
CGAGCGCCTGGGAGCTGCTAAGCCAGGACGGACAGGCGGTATTGATCGATGTCAGAACGGAGCCGGAGTGGCGCTTCGTCGGATTGCCGGACTTGTCAGAATTGCAACGCGAGGTTGTTCTGACCTCCTGGCAAAAGTTTCCTTCGATGGAAATAAATCAGGATTTCATTGCAGCTGTGACGGCCGCGGCGCCCGATAAGGCTGCGCCGGTGCTGTTCCTGTGCCGCTCGGGCGCGCGGTCGCGCTCGGCTGCGATGGCCGCGACGGCGGCCGGCTATGCGAAGGCCTATAATGTCGCGGAAGGCTTCGAGGGCGATCTGGATGGCGAAGGCCATCGGGGCAAGTTGAACGGTTGGAAGGTCGCTGGCCTCCCTTGGCGGCAAGGATAGGTCGTATGGCAAGTCTGGAAGAACGCAGGAATGCCGAGTGGGCGCGCATTCGCGGACGTCTGCGCGCCGAATATGGCGACGGCGTGTTTCGCAGCTGGCTGCGGCCGCTGACCCTGATGGCGGTCGAAGAGGCGGAAATCACCGTGGGCGTGCCGACCCGTTTCGTCCGCGACCGCGTCGCGACCCTCTACGGCGACCGTCTGAAAGAGCTTTGGCGCGCGGAGGACGACACGATCGAGCGGATCGAGCTCGTGGTCGAGCCGGAAGCCGCGGGCCGGAAACCGAGCCTGATCGCGCCGCCGCCCCAGGAAGAGCCCGAACAGACCGCCGACGACGCCTGGTCGGAGGGCGTCGCCTCGCCGCTCGACCCGCGGCTTTCCTTCGAGAGCTTCGTCGTCGGCAAGCCGAACGAATTCGCCTATGCGGCCTGCATCCGGGCCGCCGAAACCGACCATCCCGCGTTCAACCCGCTGTTCCTCTATGGCGGCGTCGGGCTCGGCAAGACGCATCTCATGCATGCGACCGCGTCCGCCATCCGCCGGAACTTCCCGGAGAAACGGGTCCTCTATCTGACGGCGGAGAAGTTCCTCTACCAGTTCATCCAGGCGCTTCGGGCCCAGAAGACCGTCGCGTTCAAGGAGCTGTTCCGGTCGGTTGACGTGCTGTTGGTCGACGATGTCCAATTCCTCTGCGGGCGCGACGCGACCCAGGAGGAATTCTTCCATACCTTCAACGCCTTGGTCGACCAGGGCCGTCAGGTGATCGTCTCCGCGGACACCTCGCCCACGGACATGGACGGCCTGGAGGAGCGGGTGCGCTCCCGTCTCGGCTGGGGGCTTGTCGTCGAGCTCAACCCGACGAATTACGAGCTCCGCCTGTCGATCCTGGAAGCGAAGGCGGCGGAACTCGGGCTGGTCATCGACCGGAAAGTCCTCGAGTTCGTCGCGCAGCGCGTGACCAGCAATGTCCGCGAACTGGAGGGCGCGCTGAACCGGCTCGCCGCTTACGGGCAGCTCGGCAACCGGGCCATCACCGTGGACGCCGCCCAGGATGCGCTCCGCGATCTGCTGCGGGCGAGCGACCGGCGCATCTCGATCGAGGACATCCAGAAGCAGGTCGCCGAGCACTACAACATGCGGCTTGCCGACATGAGTTCGCCCCGCCGGGCGCGCGCGGTCGCGCGGCCCCGGCAGGTCGCGATGTACCTCGCCAAGCACCTGACCTCGCGCTCCCTGCCGGAGATCGGGCGGAAGTTCGGCGGGCGCGACCATACGACAGTGATGCACGCGATCCGGAAGATCGAGGAGCTTTCCGCCGGCGATACCGTGCTGGCGGAGGATATCCGGATGATCCGCCGCTCGCTGGAGAGCTGATCCCAATCAATCCGCGGCAGGCGGTTCCGCCCGCCGCGGATTCGCGCTATGCGGTCTCCCGGAGCCGGACAGGCTCCTCTCGTCCGCGTCGAACGAAAAATCGCACATGACCGCGCCGCCATCCAATCGGGCCCTGTTGCCGACGGGCCTCGCCGATGTCCTGCCGCCCGTCGCCGCGCGCGAAGCGGCGGCGGCCGAACGCGCGCTCCGCACGCTCAGGAGCCACGGCTACGAGCAAACCTCGCCGCCGATGCTGGAGTTCGAGGAAAGCTTCCTCAGCGGCGCCGGCGAGCATCTCGGCCGCGAGACTTTCCGGATGATGGATCCGGCCTCCCAGCGCATGCTGGCGCTTCGCTCCGACCTGACGCCGCAGATCGCGCGGATCGCGGCGACCCGGCTCGCCAATGCGCCACGGCCGCTCCGCCTCTGCTATATCGGCGCCGTCATGCGCGTCGCGGGCCCGCGCGCCGGCGGCGAACGCCAGTTCCGGCAGGCCGGCGCCG
>DAINCG010000235.1:0-632 GCA_036732525.1 Pseudomonadota bacterium
GCAGGAAGATCGCCTCCACCATGTCGCCCTGCGCCTGCTTGATCGCGAGCGCGGCGAGGTCGGGGTCGTAGAGCGAGCCTTCGGTCATCACCCGGTCGACGGCGCGGCCGAGCTGCTCCCGCACCTGCTCGACGCCGAGCTCCGGTACGGCCGGATCGCCGCGCCGCTCCTCCGCGATCAGCGCATGGCTCGCTTCGATCGCGGCCTCGCCGCCCTTTGTCGCCACATACATGTCAGATCTCCATGGCCTTGACGCCGCGCGGCAGCCCGATCGCGCCCGCGTCGTCGAACAGGAACGCGTCATAGCCGAGCGGATAGAGCGCCCCGTTCCGCGCCCACGCCGCCCAAAACGCGGCGAGGTCGCCTGCCGGCGCGACGTCCCGAGCATCCTTGATCCCCGGGCCGGTCAGTCGCCGGACGGCGCCGCCGCCGAGGGACGGGACCGCGACCAGCAGGGTCGCCGAACGGTCGGGATATTGGTCGACGCCAATGCGGAAGTCCGCGTATGGCGCGGCGTCCGGCGCCGTCACGAAAGCGAACGCCGCGGCGTCCGGACGTTCGACGATGGGCGCGCCGGTATGGAACCGCAGGAAGGCCTTGGCCTGCGGGCTTCCGGCGCCGTCGTCGAGCCA
>DAINCG010000235.1:656-916 GCA_036732525.1 Pseudomonadota bacterium
TATCGGCATCCAGCAACGTCAACGCCGCCGCCGCCATCGCGCGCGGCCAGCCGGCTGGCGCCGCCGCCAGAGCGCTGATCGCCGCCGATCGACCCGGAAACGAGAGCGCATTCATCAGCGCCCGGAACGTCGCCTGGGCGTCGATCACCGGCTCGGCGAAGCCCGGACGAATCGCGGCGTTTGCGGCCGTAGCGGTCGTCATGGCTAGCCCTCCGCCCGAACCATGGTGAAGAAGTCGACCTTCGTGGCGCCGGCCTTCC
>DAINCG010000235.1:959-2961 GCA_036732525.1 Pseudomonadota bacterium
CCGCGCCGCCTCGGCCCGCTTCAGCGGCGTGATCACCTCGGCCATCACGCGATCATGCAAGTCGTCGGTCTGCAACATGGCGTCGGCGATCGCGGCATGTTCCGCCTTCGCCGTCGCGCGCCCCTGCACATAGGCGTGGCCGACGACGTCCGGTCGATCCTTCAGGACTAGAGCGCAACGCGTGACCGTCATCTCGCCGAGGCTGAAGGCCCGGCCCGTGCCGCCCGCGCGGGCGCGGGTCATGACGGCGCCGATCTCGGGTCGACGCAGCCAGTCGAACGCGGGCGCCGGGCCGAGGGCCGCCATAGCTGCCTGGAGCGCCGCAGGCTCCGCCCGGGCCAGCACGCCCATCCATTCCGCCCGCTGTTCCGTAGCCATTTGACTTGACATTCGCCTGCCTGCAAATTTGTCTAGACATCCAGATATCCGGACGGTAGCTTGCCGGCACATCCGTGTAAAGGACGAAATGAAGACAATTCGATGACACTTGGCGATCGCAACATGCCGCTGGAGCGCGGCGCCGGCGCCGCGCTCTGGAAGCAAATCGCAGACATGCTGGAGCGGGAGATCAAAGCGGGCGCGTTCGCGGAGACGGACGGGCGCCTGCCGCCGGAGCGCGTCCTGACCGAACGCTTCGACGTGAACCGTCACACGGTGCGCCGCGCGCTCGCGGCCCTCGCGGAGACCGGCCTCCTGCGCACCGAACAGGGTCGCGGCGTCTTCGTGAACATGGAACTGGTCGAGTATCCGCTGGGCCGACGCGTCCGCTTCACCGAGGCCCTCGCCGCGAGGCAACACGCGCCGTCCGGCCGCATCGTCGAAATGGCGCGGGAAACGGCCGGGCCGGACGTCGCCGCCGCGCTCGATCTCGCTGTCGGCGCCAAGGTCTGGCGCATCGAGAGGCTCGGGAGCGCGGAGGGCAAGCCGATCGCGATCGCGTCGCATTATTTCAGCCTGGCTCGCTTCCCGAAGATCGACGGCGCCTTCCGCAGCAGCGCGTCGATCACCGCCGCGCTCGCCGCCTTCGGCTGCGCCGACTACGAACGCCGCGAAACCCGCATCCTCGCCCGTCCGGCGACCGCGGAAGAAACCCGCCTGCTCGATCTGCCGCGCGGCCGGCCCGTTCTCGTCACGGAGGGCGTGAACGTGATGCCCGACGGCGCGGCGATCGAGTACAGCGTGGCGCGTTTCGCCTCCGACCGCGTACAGCTCCGCGTATAGCCCGCGGCCATCGTTGCGCCAGCCGCAAAAGCCTTGGCAGAACGATCCGGGCCAATTTCCTTGCCGCGCGTCGTCCGCCGCCGATATTCCGCGGCGTCCGGGTCGCTCACGCCCCGGCGCAGCCAAGGAGGCGAAATGTCACTCGAAGCAAAGCTGGCGGAGATCCGCGCCGGCTCGAAGATCCCGCCCGACAAGCGGGCGATCATGGGTCAGGCGACCGAAGACTTGCGGAATTCCGGCGCGCTCGACCGCACGATCAAGGTCGGCGACGCGCTGCCGGACTTCTCGCTGACCAACGCGAACGGCGTCGAGGTTCATTCGGCCGACCTGCTCGACCAGGGACCCATCGTTCTTTCCGTCTTCCGCGGAGTCTGGTGACCCTATTGCAATGCAGAGCTGTATGCTTTGCAGGCAGTCGCGGACGAACTGGCGAAATACGACGCGACCCTCGTCGCGCTGACGCCGCAAGCGCCGGAGCACAACAAGGCGATGGCGTTGAAGAACGAGTTGAACTTCCACCTGCTCTCCGACCCGGGCAACGCCTATGCGGCCGCGCTCGGCCTGCGCTTTGAGGTTCCCGACCCGGTGAAGGAGATCTACAAGGGCTTCGGCCTCGTCCTGCCGAAGTACAACGGCGACGAAAGCTGGACCCTGCCGATCCCTGCGCGGCTCGTCGTCGACCGCAGCGGCATTGTCCGCGCGGCCGACATCGATGTCGATTACACCCGGCGGCCGGAGCCGGAAAAGACCGTGGCCGACGTGGCCGCGCTCGGCTCGATCC
>DAINCG010000235.1:2971-6733 GCA_036732525.1 Pseudomonadota bacterium
TGACGTTAGGCCCCGGCCCGACGTCAGCGCCAACCGCCGCCGCCGTTCACGTAGATCGTGTCGGCGGTCATGAACTCGCAGCGGTCCGAGCAAACGAAGAGGACGAGTTCGGCGATCTCCTCCGGCCGGCCCTTGCGGCCCATCGGAATGTCGTCGAGTTCGCCGGTCCGCGCTTCCTCGACTCCGGCGGCAGCAAGGAAACCTGTTTCGACCGGGCCCGGCGAAATCGAGAGCGCGCGCACGCCCCGGCCCGCGAATTCCCGCGCGACGCCGAGCGTCATGCTGACGACCGCGCCCTTCGCCGCCGCATAGTGAATCAGCCCGCCCGGTCCGCCGCGCATGTGCGCCATCGACGCCATGTTGACGATGACCCCGCCGCCGTTCGTGATGAAGTGCGGCAGGATCTCCTGCATCGCGTAGTACACGCCCGAAGCGTTCAACGCGAAGCTCTGATCCCAGAGCGCATCGTCGATCTCGAGGAACTCGGCGCGCCGACCCGCGGCGCCGGCGTTGTTGAACTGGAAGTCGACGACGCCGAAACGGCCGATCGCCGCCTTCACCAAGTCGCGCACGTCGTCTCGGCTGGACGCGTCGCCGGCGACGGCCAGCGACCCGGCGCCCTTCTGCTTGACCTGCTCGGCGACGGCTTCGGCGCCGTCCCCATCAATGTCTGCGCAGACGACGTTGGCGCCCTCGCGGGCGAACGCAAGCGCGGTCGCCTTGCCGATGCCGCTGGCGGCGCCCGTAATGATCACAGTCTTGCCGACAAAAAAATCCGAACTCGCCGCCATAGCGGGGCAACTCCCGAAACATCGGTGATGCCCCCATCAGACGTAGCCCGATTTCCGAATTCCCCTTTATCGTGCAAGCCAGTCGCCGTCCAGCAACGCTGGGTCGAACGGAAACACGACATTTCGATTCGGAGCCGTCAACGTCTTGTCTTTTCCCGGAAAATCGAAGCGGGACAAAAGGTCGCGAATGAGTTCGATGCGCGCCGTGCGCTTCCGATCCGTCCGTACGACCGTCCAGGGCGCATGCGGCAGGCTGGTTCGGCGAAGCATTTCGTCCCGCGCCGCGGTGTAGTCGTCGAATTTTTCCAGCGCCGCGTCGTCTATGTTGGAGACTTTCCAACCTTTGAGCGGATCGCTCCGGCGCTCCTGCAGGCGTTCGGCCTGTTCCTCGCGGCTGATATCGAGCCAATACTTGATCAGACTGATCCCGGATTGCTTCAGCATCGCCTCGAATTCCGGCGCGCTCTGCAGAAACGCCTCATGCTCTTGCGGCGTGCAGAAGCCCATGACCGGCTCGACTCCGGCGCGATTGTACCAGGATCGATTGAAGAGCGTCATTTCGCCGGCCGCCGGCAGATGCGCGACATAGCGCTGGAAATACCAGGAAGCCCGGTCGCGGTCCGACGGCGCCGGCAGCGCGACATCGCGCACCGCACGCGGGCTCATGTGCATGGTGATCCGCTTGATCGTGCCGTCCTTGCCCGCAGCGTCCCGTCCTTCCAGCACGACCGCGATTTGCAGTCCGGCGCGCATATGGCTTTGCAGTTTCACAAGCTGCAGCTGCAGTTCGAGCAGCAGCCGCTCGTAGCGCTTTCGCTTCAGCTTCGGGATCGGCGGCGCCTTGTTCATGCCGAACCGTCTTCCTGGATCGCCGGATCGTCAGCCACGGCCGCGCCCGCGATGCGCCGGTCGGTCGCCGGGTCGTCCTCGCCCGGCACATGCACGACGACGTAGTCCAGCCCTTCCCGCTGCACCGGCATGGTGGCGTCGAGACCCATCTTGTCGGAGACGCCGTCCTCTGCGGACGGATCGAGCTTCGAGCCGAGGGCCCCCGGCAGGATGACGAGATCGCGTCCCGCCTGGAAACGCGTCGCGACCGCCCATTCGACGGCGGTCGGGTCGTGCACGTCGACGTCCTCGTCGACCACGATGACCTGCTTGATGTCGGCATGGGCGCCGAACGCGGCCGCGATCACGTTCCGCGGCTCCCCCTCCTGGCGCTTCCTTATCTTGACGTGGAGGTGATAGCGACAGACGCCGCCCTGGGAGAGATGGACGTCGAGGACGTTCGGGAAGCTGCGCCGCAAGAGCGCCACGATGGTCGTCTCGCGCGGGATCGCGCCGAGCAGCAGGTGTTCCATCCCGGCGGAGACGATGGTGTGGAACATCGGCTGCGCGCGCGTCGTGATGGCGTCGACCTGGATGACCTCTCGCCGCCCGGCCGGGCCGTAATACTGCGGGAACTCGGCGAACGGCCCCTCCATCTCGCGGACGCCGGGCAGAATGCGGCCTTCGATGACGACCTCCGCGTCCGCCGGCACGCGCACGTCGTTCGTCACGCATTTCGCCACCCGGAGCGGCGCGCCGTGCAGGGCGCCCGCGATCTCCAATTCGTCGAAGTCGATCGGCACGACGGCCTGGGAGGCGAGCAGCGTCGCCGGATCGACGCCGATCGCGACCGCCACTTCGAGCGGATGACCGGCCGCTTCCGCCGTCTGGAAGAAGTTGTAGAGGTGCCGCGGCAGGATCAGGACGCCCATCCGGTCCTTCGAGGAAATCTGCAGCCGATTGATCGAGACGTTCTGGACGCCGGCGACCGGATTGCGCGCGATGACAAGCCCGGCGGAGATATAAGGCCCGCTGTCATGCTCATTGTGGAGCGGAATCGGGAGATCCCGCAGCAGGTCCGGCTCACGGATGACGGACTGCTGCACCGGCGCGTCTGTCACCTCCTCCCAGGGCAGCGGCGCGTCGACGGCCATGGCGAAACGGTCCAGCACCTCGTCCTGGCCGACGCCGAGCGCCTCGGCGACCCAGCTGCGCTCGGCCAGCAGGTTGGCGATGACGGGAATGTTCGGCGCGTTCCCATCGCCGCGCCGGGGCGACGGGAACAGCACCGCCTTGGACCCGTCCTGGCGCTTTGCGACGGCCGCGACTTCATAGTCCAGGTCGACGCCCGATTCCGCCTTGGCCAGCCGACCGGTCGCCGCCAGATGCTTCAGCCAGCTGCGCAAGGTGCGATACGCCATGTCACATTCCCCGAACCCGAAAATCGGTCTAGTTTGCGCGCAATCCTAGTGGTTCTCGCCTCGCTGCATAGACGCGACGACGCGGCAGGGTCAGGAGACGCATCGCACATGCCTTATTCCATTGGTCCCGATATCGGCTTCGGCAGCGCCATCGGTCGCGGCCTGAAACGGCGCTGTCCCCGCTGCGGCGAAGGCCGCGCGTTCCTGGGCTATCTCACGCTGGTCGACGAGTGCGCCGTTTGCGGCGCGTCGCTCGGCCAGATCCGCGCCGACGACTTTCCGCCCTACCTGACGATTTTTCTGGTCGGCCACATCGTCGTGCCGTCCGCCCTGATCGCCGAACAGAACTGGGCATGGTCGACCCAGCTGCACATGGCTGTCTGGCTGCCGATGACGCTGTTCCTGCTGTTGCTCGTGCTGCCGGTCATGAAGGGCGCCGCCGTCGGCCTGATGTGGCGCCTTGGCCTCAAGGGCGACGAGGCGCAATGACCGACGACCCGCCTTTCTGGAAGACGAAGCGTCTCAGGGAGATGTCCGTCGAAGAGTGGGAAAGCCTCTGCGACGGCTGCGGCAAGTGCTGTCTGTTGAAGGTCGAGTACGAGGACACCCGCGAGGTGCTGCCCACATCGGTCGCCTGCAAGCTGCTCGATACGGACTCCTGCCAGTGCTCCGACTATCCGAACCGCAGGAAGAAGGTGCCGGACTGCATCGACCTCCGGCAT
>DAINCG010000235.1:6761-7565 GCA_036732525.1 Pseudomonadota bacterium
GTCGACCTGCGCCTATAAGCTGGTCGCCGAGGGCCGGGACCTTTATTGGTGGCACTATCTGGTTTCCGGGTCGCGGGCGACGGTGCATTCGGCGGGCATGTCGGTCCGTCACAAAGTGATTTCGGAAGCCGACCTGAACGACGTCGACGAGGAACTGCCGCGCTATGTCGTCGACTGGCGACTTTGAGCATCTCTATCTCGCCAACGGCGACATCGCCCCGGTCCGAGTGAGGATCGACGGCCGCGCCCGACGCATTTCGCTGAAGGTCGAAAAGATCGGCGGCCTGGTCACGCTGACCGCGCCGACGGCGTCCGCCCTGCCCGCCGCGCGCCGCTTCATGAGCAAACGCGTCGACTGGATCGCCCAGAAGCGGGCGTCCGCCCAGCAAACGACGCCTTTCGCGGCGGGCGAATCGATCCCTGTTTTCGGCCGTCTCCGCCGGATCGAACACGACCCCGACGCCCGCGATCCGGTCCGGCTCGACGCCGGGCGCTTGACCGTCGGCGGCAGTCCGTCGGGCATCGCGGCGGGCATCGGCCGCTTCATCCGCGCGGAAGCCTTGCGCCGGTTGAAGACGGCGAGCGCCGCGCACGCCGACAAGATCGGCGCCGAGATCGCGGCGGTCAGCGTGCGCGACCCCCGAACCCGCTGGGGCAGTTGCTCCAGCACCGGGCGCCTCTCGTTCTCCTGGCGGCTCGCCATGGCGCCTCCCAGTGTGCTCGACTACGTGGCGGCGCACGAAGTGGCGCATCTGAAGCACATGAACCACGGTCCGGCGTTCTGGGACCTCGTGGCGACGCTCG
>DAINCG010000236.1:0-533 GCA_036732525.1 Pseudomonadota bacterium
CAGCCCGAGCCGCTCCAGCACGGCCAGCGCCTCGCTCTCCGGCAGGTCGAGCAGCCGCGGCATGGTCGCCCGGTCGGGCGGGATCGGACAGGGCTGGAGACGGTCGCCGGAAAGCCGGATCTGGCGAAAGACGACCGCGCCGGGCGTCGTCCGGATGGCCTCGTCGCCCCGGTAGAGCACGGCCTGCTCTGCGTCCGAGACCTGCAGGAAAACGGGCGCGGCCGTCGCATCGTCCTCCACCGGCAGGTCCATCCGGAAATAGCCCTTGGCGTCGGCGCAGGTGAAGCGCCGGACAGAGCCGTCGGCGCGGATCGCCGCCACGGTCAATTTCTGCGCGATGACGTCCGTCTCTCCCCGGATCAGGCCGTGGATCACGGCCGCGTCCTTGGACGGCTGCGGGCTTTCGATCTCCGCCCGGACGACGCCGCCGGCAAAGGCCGTCGCCGCGCGCCGTTCGGCCGCGACGCGGGCTTCGACCGCGGCCAGCTCGGCCCGCGCGCCCGGCCGCCGCGCCTGGACCAGCGCCCGTCGCC
>DAINCG010000236.1:543-1044 GCA_036732525.1 Pseudomonadota bacterium
GGACGGCCTGCAGCCGCGCCGCGTGATCGAGGCCGACGAGACGCAGGCGGTCGGCGGCGGGTCCGACGCTCCGGAACTCGTCCGTCAGCGTTTCGGGCGGGATCGTAGGTTTCGTCGCCATGACGCGCTCCCTATGCCGATCTGCCGAATGTCGCCTGGCGGCGCAGCCCGACGCTCGCATTCAGTTGTGGAGCGGCGGCGCCGAACGGCTCGCAGAACGATTCCGGCACGAGGTGTGTGTTGGTGTTGAGCTCGACCGACGCGCCCGAAGGCAGGCCGATGCCGACGACTTCCGGTTGCTTCGCGCCCGCGACCGCAAAGCA
Organism: Pseudomonadota bacterium; assembly: GCA_036732525.1. Classification (GTDB taxonomy): domain Bacteria; phylum Pseudomonadota; class Alphaproteobacteria; order Bin95; family Bin95; genus VMCJ01. The sequence goes on from DAINCG010000236.1 coordinate 867, forward strand.
GTGGGAGCCCTGGTTGTGCGAGGTGTCGTTCAACAGGCCGACCGTCATGCCGGAGAGGAAGGCGTTCAAGATGCCCTCTTTCATCCGGTTGCCCTGCATGCGGACCGACCAGCCGATCGCCGCGGCGTTCACGCCGACGAAGTCGAAGCCGAGGTCGCAGTCGCACTGATTGTCAGCC
>DAINCG010000236.1:1078-6395 GCA_036732525.1 Pseudomonadota bacterium
CGAAGACGATCTGGTTGTCGTTCAGCATGATATTGCCGTTCGCCAGCAGGCTGATGTCATCGTCGAGGAAGCCGTCGTCCTGCTGCGGCGGATCGACCAGGCCGAGGCCGCTGAAGCCCAAAAGCTGGAGGTAGACCTCGTTCGACAGACCCAGGTTCAGGACGGCGACCGCCCCGCCGCCCAGAACGTCGAGCGCGGCCAAGAGCGGGTTGCGGATCCGGCGCACGTTCAGGAGGCCGACCGCCGCCAGCGGCTGGAGGTTGAAGGCGCTCGCCGTCGCCCCGACGATCGGAATGCGGCCCAGGATGTTCGAGCCGTGCGCGGTCAGCCGGTTGCCGTGGACCATGATCGGGCCGACGCCGATAACGGTCAGCGCCCGGCCCTCCCGCGCGACGATCGTGTTGTCCTCGACGACGCAGGCGGCCGCGCCGTCCTGGCGGGCGGCGGTCTGGCTCTGGAAGATGCTGACGTCGATGAAATCGAAGCCCGGCCGCGCCATCGCCACCATCACCCCGCCGGCGAGGCCGAGCGCGATGTCGCTTTCCAGCGTCGCGATCATGCCGTTGTCGCGGAGGTGGTTACGCTGGATCGCGATCGCCGATCCGTCCAGCACGAAGACGCCGACGATGGGAGACGGATGCGTGGTCGCCAGATCGGTGATGCGGTTGTCGCGGATACGGATCTCCGATCCGACCGCGAGCGTGATCCCGCCGAAGGCGGAAATCTGCCGGAGATCGTCCGAAACGCCCGTGGTCGAGAGGCGCATGCAGTTCCGGATCAGGTTGCCGTCGATGGCAATGTCGTCCGTGACGATCGCGTCCGTTTCTGCGTCGGGATCGAACCAGAATGCTGCCGTGACGCCGCTGCCGCCCATGTCGAGGATGCGGTTGTCGCGAATACGGCAGTCGACGACCGGCCCGTCGGAGACCGGCTGCAACGGATTGCCGTCCCCGTCATTGCCGGGCGGGTTCGGGCGCGGGTCGAGGTGGATGCAGCCATCCTCGCCGAGGGTCAGCCAGCTCGAATAGGTCGGCAGCGCCACGTGGACCGCATAGTATTCGCGCAAGAGCTCGAAGCTGTTGACGGTCGCCGCCGGCTGGAAGTCGATCGAGCCGAGCACGACGCCCGCCCCGGCGCCGCCGCGAATGACGTTCTCTACGATGTCGACCGTCATGCTGTCGCCGCCGATCTGCAAGCCGCCCAGCGCGGTCAGCGGGCCGTCGCCCTCTTCGGTCTCGATCAACGAGCGGCGCACGACGAGGCGCGCGCCGGCCAGGAAGACCGCCGGCTCGATCGGCGCGTTCTGGCCCAGCAGCGTGCGGTCGAGCGGCGCTGTCCGGATCGCGCAGCGTTCGACGCGCATGCCGTCGACCGCCGTGCCGAGCACCGCGCCGCGATCCCGCGCGCGCATTTCCAGTTGCTCCAGCACGACGTCTTCGGCGTTCCGGGCAAGGACGTGCTGGGTCGAAGCGCTCTCGGTCGCGAAATCGCGGAGCGTGATCCGCTGGCTGCGCGCGATGGTGACGAGCGGCGCCGTCTGCCCGTCCGCGGCGACCAGCACCGAACGCGGGCCGCAGCCTTCGATGGCGATGTCGCGGCCGTCGGCGATCAGGGCCGCCGCGAGGTGCCGGCCCGGCAACAGGCAGATGCGCCCGCCTTCGTCCGGCAGCAGGTCGATCGCCGCCTGGAGGTCCTGGACGTCGCCATTGCTGGCGTCGCCGTCGCCCACATGCACGGTGCAGCAGGTCTCGATGTCGCAGAGCTTGCGGAAGCGATGCCGGCAGTCGCGCGCATCGGCGACCAGTTCGTCGTTCTCCGTCCGCCAGTCCAGCAGGCCGAGCGGCGCCACGAATCGATGCGGCCCCATCGGCGCATCGGCGTCCAGCAGACGCCAGGGCACGACCCGATCCGGCGTGTTCGGTCGGGCCGCGATCACCCAGAAGTCGCCCGGAATGCCGAAGGCGGAGAAGTTGACCGCAAGGCCCGTGCCCGGCAGCGCCACGTCCGCGCCCGGCAGGAAGCTGTGGTCGAGGTCCGCACTCTCTTCGGGTCCCGGCCGCCAGACGCGCATGAAGAAGAAGCGCTGTTCGTCTTCGGGATCGCGCGGGCTGAGGATCGGGTCGCGCTCCGCGCTGGCGAGCCAGGCCTGCGTCGCCGCCGGGACCTCGGGCGCGATGCGGATCGTGCCGAAGCCCGGATCGTAGGCCGCCGTGACGCGGGCCAGATGCCCCGCCACCGTCGCGGTCTTCTCCCGATTCGCGAGCACGCCCTCCCAGGGCAGGATCTCGACGACCATCTCCTCCAGCGGGAAGAGCGCGGGGTCGTTCGGCGGCGTCAGCAGCGTCACTTCGATCGAGCCGTCGCCGGCGGGCGTCGCATCCGTCACCTGGACCCGATAGAGCGGCGCCGCGTTGTCATAGGCCCAGACGAACCGGTTGGCGCGGGTGAGTTGGACGCGGATCGCCTGGTTCTCGGCGCCGAGATAGCCTTCCGTCACCCGGGGCGCGCAGAGGTCGCCGCTGGGACCGGGGCCGGTGAAGTCGACCGTGAGCCGCGCCTTGGACAGCACCTCGCACGCGACGGGATCGAAGCCGTGCGCGACGCCTGACGTATCGCCCGGCCGTGGCGCCGTCACGAGGTCCTGCAACGCGGCGGCGGCCGCGGAACAACCCGTCGGCGCGTTCTCCAGGACGCGGATGCGTCGGAGCGCCTTCATCCGGGTCGACGTGTCGGGGCCGCCGAGCGCACGTTCCCGAAGTTCCCGGTCCTCGACGGCGGTCACAGGCCGTTCGACGGCTTCCAGATAGACGAGGTCGGTCCGCTCGTTCGCCGGCGCCGCCGGCAGTTCGCCCTGATCGCTGCCCGTCAGTTGCAGCCAGTCGCGCTGGCCAAGGAAGGTCTCGGCGTCGCCCTCCGCCCATCGCTGCAGTTCGCCGCCGAGCAGGAAGCTGCCGCCGGCAAGCTGCACGTCGAAGGTCGCGACGGTCTGGTCGCCGTTCGCGCCGGCGACCGTCGCGTCGGCCGGGGCCGCCGCCCGGACGCGGAAGCCGTCATTACTGGAGCCGTGGCCGCAGACGAGGTCGGCCAGCATGCGCCGGCGCCGGTCGGCTTCGATCCGCGCGTTCTCGTTCCAGTCGAGGTCGGTGATCACCCGGCCCTGCTGAAGGCGGACGCTGGTGTAGGCCTGCCGAGGATCGAACAGGATGGCTGAGATGTCGCCGGTCATGACTTGGGTCCTCGCTTGGCGCGCATGTCACGTCTCGAAAATCTGCTGCGGGATCAGGCCGAATGGCAGGAACTCGCGGGTCTTGCGATCCAGATCGGCCGTCCGGATCTGCAAAAGGCGGCGGTTGAACACGCCCATCTCCGACCGGTTCTCGCCGCCCGTCACGATTTCCAAGGGCGCCGTCGGCGAGAGCTGGGCGTATCCCGAATCGCCGAACCTCCGCGACGTGAAGACGTGGTTCGGGATCGCGGGTCCGATCAGGTGCGATTCGTATTGCCGCGGCAGGCGCCGCGCCGGGTCCGCGTTCGTCGCGGAGAAACGGAAGCAGCCGGACTGGTTGTCGGTCGCATAGGTCAGCCCCTGGATCAGGCTGTCGCTGGCGGACAGGCGGTTCACCCGCACGTCGCCGAAGACGGTGCTGCGCAGCAATTCGACGCTCGCGATGCGGCTGGAGATCGCCGGCGCGGCCGCGTCGATGCTCTGCACGATGGAATCGCAGATGACGATCTCGCGGGCGGAACACGGGTCGCCCGTGCTCGTCGCTTCCAGGATCGGGCCGGTGATGCAGCGGTCGATCAACAGGCGTTCGACCTGCCCCTGGATCGCCAGCGCAACCGCCGGGATCGGGAGGCAGGACAGCGGATCGATCCTGGCCTGTTCGCCGCCAGGGTCGATCGTGCAATGCCGCAGCACGACATGGCGGAAGTCGCCCTCCAGCACGATCCGCGCCGGGACGACCGGACACGGATCGTCGGCGTCGGCCAGCGCGGTCGCCGCGAGGTCCGGCGGCTGCACGCCGAACCAGAGGCCGTCGAGGATCAGGTCCGGCGGGGCGTCGCCGGGCGCCGCCGCGATGGTCACGGTCGGGTCGGCGGCGACCGGCGCGAAACGGATATAGGGCCGCTCGCCGTCCGCCGCCTCCAGGGTCAGGTCCGCCGAGACCGACCAGATGTCGCCCGCGTCGAGCGCCGGCGCGTAGGTCTTCGAGGTTGGGACGCGATGGACGCCGGCGTCCGGCAGGGCGACGGCGGCGACCGGTCCCGGATCGGTGAAGAAGCCGTCGCCGTCCGTCGCGCCGGCCGGCAGTTCGCCGTCGATGTCGGCGTCGGGCGTCAATCCCGCCGCGCGGTCGAATGGGCCGGCGCCGACGGGATTGGTCAGCCCGAAGTGCCAGTGGAGCGCGAAGAGCGCCTCGTCGCCGCCGGGCGTCGCCGTCAGCAGCACGCGGCCGCGCGCCGGGTCGACCAGCAAGCGCCGATCCGCCTCGACCGCGACGCCGGCGCCCCAGTTCAGCAGGTCCGCGCCCAACACTTCATGCCGCGCGAACGGGCCGGCGGCGGCGCTGTCAGCGACGACGAGCGCGACCGCGTTCGGCCAGAGATGCCGCTTTGGCGACGCCGCTGTCAGCGCGGCGGCGAGCAGATTGGCGCGGTTGAGCGCCAGCTGCGGCGGACTGAGCCGGGCGGTCAGCATCGCGCGGAACAGGCTCTCGTTCCGATATTCGAAGCCGGCGAAGGCCGATATCTCGTCCGCCAGGTCGAGCGGGATGTCCGCCGTCTCCAACCTGAAACGGGCAGCGTTCAGGCGCCGGCAGGTCAGGGGCGCCGGGACCTGCCATTCCTGGACGGGCTCCCAGGCCTGATCGCTCTCGGGCCGCTGCCGCGGCTGGAAGAAATCGACGTCGCGCCCACTCGGGTCGAGCGTGAAGCGGTTCTCGCCGAGGTCGACCGGCGTCGTCAGCGTCAGCGGAAACGCCTGCAGCCGGTAGAGATGCATGTTGATCTTGGGAATGTTGAAGCGCCCGTGCGGCCCGCGCAGGCGCCGAACGTCGAGCGTGTGCGCGAGGTCGGAGAACGGTCCGCCGACGACGTCGGAGATGCGCGCGGACCGGAGGTCCGCCGTACCGCCCGGCGGCGTTCCGGTAACGGGACCGACGCGGCCCAAGATTTCGGGATCGAGCCGGTGCGGCGTCCGGCCGAGCCGCCGGAACGCCTCCACGACCGCGCCGTCGAGGTCGCCGATATCCCGGATCAGCGCCTCGATGACGACCGGCGTGCCCTTCCGGCGACGGTAGAACAAGGTCCGGGCGAC
>DAINCG010000236.1:6405-7535 GCA_036732525.1 Pseudomonadota bacterium
GCACAGCAGCACATCCGGGTTCTTGGCGATCGCCCGGGCGACGGCGACGCGCTGGCCGCGCCGGTTCTGCTCGCTGACCGGCCGCGTGCCCAGGAGGTCGCCGATGTAAGAGACCGCCCAGTCGTCCGCGAGCGCGATCTGCTGGTCGTCCCAAAGCCGGTCGATATCCCGGCGGATGACGGCGGCCTGGCCCGCCAGCACGTCGATCAGGGCGCGCAGCGCGCCGTCGCCCGGGAATTCCGGCCGGCCGTCGCGGTCGCGGTAGACCTCCGGAATCCACTCCCAGAGCTTCTCGGCATAGTACCGCTCGAAGTCGTCGGCGGCGGGTCGGGTCACAGTCGCGATCAGGTCTGCCATCGCTTCCTCACGCCGTTTCGACGACCGTGGCGTCCACATAGACGCCGTCGGCCGTTTCGATCGCGATCGGCATCCGCGCGCCGCCGTAGAAGAGCGCGCGCACCGTTTCGACCCCATCCACTGCCCGCAGGACGGCCAGGAGGTCGGCGCGGAAGAGCGGCGCGCCGATTGGAATGCGGTCCCGCGCCAGCACGTCCCGGAGCGCCGCGGCGGCGGCCGCCCGGACGACGCTCGTCTCCAGATCGGCCGCCGCGTCGATTTCGAAGCTGAAGGCGGTCGGCAGCGGGATCGCGACGTCCACCGTGACCGGCACGCCCTCCGCCGAAATCGCGCGAAGATGCGCCTGCAACGCCTCGCGCAGTTGCTCGGCTTCGTCGGACGTCTCCGGAATGAACCAGACCTGGACGGCGGCGCGCTGCTCCCGCTCCGCCCAGGCCATGCGCGCGGCGGCGTTGACGACGCCGGCATATGTGCGCGCCGCCGCCTCGTAGTCGATCAGGGAGACGACGCGGCCGAGCGACAGGGCGGAGGCCGGGGCCGCGGTGCGAATCGCATCCGGCGCATCGCCGTCGTCGCCGCCGAAGGCCGCGAGCGGGTTGAGCGCGCGCCGCAGACCCTTCACCGGCTTGGCGACCTGGGTGATCCCGCCCGCCGGCGGGCTCGCCGCGCCGCCGCCGTAACGGTAACGCGCCGTCGCCAGGGCGCCCGACGGCAGCGGCTGACCGGTCCCGAGACCGCCGAAGCCGACCTCGGTCTCGCCGTCGACCGTCTGG
>DAINCG010000237.1:0-6051 GCA_036732525.1 Pseudomonadota bacterium
CCTGCTTGCAAGTGAATATTTTCGCCGAGGCGAAAATTTTTGTCCGCCGCCTGCCAGCCGAACGCCGCAGGCGGCGGACGGCTTCGGCTACATCGCGGTGATGCCGCCGTCGATGGTGACGTTCTTGCCGGTGATGTAGTTCGATCCGGGCGACATCAAGAAGACGCAGGTCGGCGCCACGTCCGTCGTTTCCGCATAGCGGCCGAGCGGAATGCGCGCCTTGGTCTGCGCCTCGAACTTCGGCCCGCGGATCACTTCCGTCATCGGCGTCACGACGGTGCCGAAGGCGACCGAATTGACGTTGATGCCGTAGCGCGCCCATTCCTTCGCCGCGCTCATCGTGATGCCGAGCACGCCGGCCTTCGCCGCGCCGTAATTGATCTGGCCGATCGTGCCGGCCGTGCCCGCGATCGACGAGACATTGACGATCTGGCCGTTGACGACGCCGGCGTCCGGCGATTCGGCCCGGTCCTTCATGTGCTTGCCGACCGCCTGCAGCGTCAGATAGACGCCGGTCAGGTTGACGTTGATGACCTCGTCCCACTGTTCGCGGCTCATCTTGTGGATCATCGCCGCGCGGACGATGCCGGCGTTGTTGAAGAGGCCGTCGCAGCCGCCCCACGCGTCGGTCATCTCGCCGATCACGCTCTCGGTCAGCGACTGGTCGGTGACCGAGCCGGTTTCGGTGATCAGGCTGTCGCCGAGTTCGTCCTTCAACGAAGCGAGCCCGTCGCCGTTCAGGTCGATCGCCGCCACCTTGGCGCCCATGCGCGCGCTGAGCCTGGCCACTTCGCGGCCAATGCCCTGAGCCGCGCCAGTGACGAGAATGCGCCGCCCTTCCATGCTGAACGGATTGTCCATGTGCCCTGTCTCCTCCTAGGCGATTTATGGGATCGGGCGGATTGTGGCGCCTGCGGGCGGACGGCGCTAGCATGACCGAACGTCTCCCCCCATCGGAAAGGCGCGCGCGCCATGCCTCTCGACCGACCGATCTTCGAAGCCGAGCACGACCTCTACCGTGAGACCTGCCGCCGCTTCATGGAACGCGAGGTGACGCCGCATCACGCCGAATGGGAGAAGGCCGGCGTCGTGCCGCGCGACGTCTGGGCGAAGGCGGCGGATGCCGGCCTGTTGCTGCCGACGACGTCGGCGGACTATGGCGGGGCCGGCGGCGACTTCCGCTTCGGCGCCGTGCTGACCGAGGAAGTGGGCTATGCGAGCGCCAGCGGACTCGGCATCCCGCTCCACAACGACATCGTCGCCCCCTACATCGAGACCTACGGCTCGGAAGACCTGAAGCGCGCCTGGCTGCCGAAGATGGCGAAGGCGGAGGCGATCGGCGCGATCTGCATGACCGAGCCCGGCACCGGCTCCGACCTCGCCGGCGTCAAGACGACCGCCCGGAAGGACGGCAATGAATACGTTGTCTCCGGCCAGAAGACCTTCATCACCAACGGCCAGAACGCCGACATCCTGATCGTCGTCGCAAAGACCGATCCGGACCGCGGCGCCAAGGGCGTGTCGCTGATCCTGGTCGAGGCCGACCGGGAGGGCTTCAGCCGCGGCCGCAACCTCGACAAGATCGGCCTGAAGGCCCAGGACACGTCCGAGCTCTTCTTCGACGAGGTCCGGGTGCCGCAGACCAATCTGATCGGCGAGGAGAACCAGGGCTTCCGCTATCTGATGGAGCAGTTGCCGCGCGAACGCCTGCTTTCCGCGATCCGTGCCATCGCGACGATCGAGGCCGCGCTCGACTGGACGGTCGCCTATACGAAGGAGCGGAAGGCCTTCGGCAACGCCATCTTCGATTTCCAGAACACCAAGTTCAAACTGGCCGAAGTGCGCGCCAACGCCGCCGTCGGCCGCACCTTCATCGACCGCTGCATCCAGATGCAGGTCGACGGGACGCTCGACCTGGAGACGGCGGCGATCGCCAAGCTTTGGGCCTCTGAAGCGCAGGGCAAGGCGGTCGACGAATGCCTGCAGCTCTTCGGCGGCTACGGCTACATGTGGGAGTATCCGATCGCCCGGCTTTACGCGGATGCGCGGATCAACCGCATTTACGGCGGGTCATCGGAAGTGATGAAGCTGATCATCTCGCGTCATCTCTGAGAGACCGGCGCCTCCGTCAGTCGGACACGACCGCCCTATGGCGCCGCTCACGGCCGCGATCATCGCCATGTTGATCCAGCAGTCGCTGATGACGATGTCCACGTCGGCGATCCCCGCGCTCTGGGAGTTCATCGGCCCGGACTTCGGCCTCGCGGACGCGCGCATCGCGCTCTATTCGCTCGCGGTCTACTGCGTCGGCTTCTTCTCCTCGAGCGCCGCCGGCAGCGCCATCCTGCGCTACGGCCCGCTCCGCTCCAGCCAGTTCTGCCTGACCGCGGCCGCGGTCGGCATGCTGGCGGCGAGCGTCGGCGAGCTCTGGTTGATCCTGCCGGCGGCATTGCTGCTCGGCATCGGCATGGGGCCGTCGACGCCGGCGAGTTCGCAGATCCTGGCGCGCTTCTCGACGCCGGAGCGGGCGCCCCTCGTCTTTTCGATCAAGCAGACCGGCGTCCCGGTCGGCGGCTTCCTCGCCGGCGCCGTGCTGGTGCCGATTGCAGAAATCTATTCCTGGCAAACCGCACTGTTGATTTCCGGCGCGGTCGCCATGGCGGCGGCGGTCTGGATGGGCAGGTTCCGCGATCGTTTCGACGATCAGCGGACGCCGAGCCGGCGGATCTCGCTCGCCGACATCGGCATCTCGTTCCGCGCGGCGACGGCGACGCCCGCACTCCGCAAGCTGGCTTTCGCGGGCTTCGCCTTCTCGGGCCTGCAGGTCGCGTTCATGTACTATTTCATCGTCTACGCCGTCAGCGACATCGGCCTTGACCGGGTGACGGCTGGCCAAGTCTACGGCGCGGCCAGCCTCGTCGCGATCGCAGGACGCATCTTCTGGGGCTGGCTCGCGGGCGGGGTCTTCTCCTCACGTGCGCTGCTGGTGCTGCTCTCGGTCGCGATGTTCGTCGCCGCCGCCGCGATCGGCATGGCCACGCCGGCCTGGGGCGTCTATGGCCTCGGCGCGGCGGCGGTCGCCTTCGGCGCGACCGGCGTCGCGTGGAACGGCGTCCATCTGGCGGAAGTCGCGCGCCAGGCCCCGCCGGGCCAGGTGCGGGTCGTGATGGGCGGCGTCATCTCCTGTTGCTTTCTGGGATTGATCCTGCTGCCGGCGCTGCACGGCGCCGTCTTCGTCGCGAGCGGCCATTCCGACATCGGCTTCGCCGCGATCGCGCTGCCGGCGTTGGTCTGCGCCCTGCTCTTCGCCCTGCCGGACCGGGAGCCTCCCCGCCCATGAGCGCCGCGCTCTACATCGTCATCACCGCGATGCTGTTCCAGCAGGCGATGAGCTACATGGCGGCCCAGGTGCTGCCGAACGTCGCCCCACAGGCCGGCGCGGCATTGATGCTGAACCCGGAACTGGTGCTCTATCACACGACGGTCTTTTACGGCATTTCCGGCATCTTCCAGGCGAGCGTCGGCGGGCTCATCATCCGCTGGGGCGCGATTCGCGCCAGCCAGATTTCGTTGCTCGGCCTCGGCCTCGGCCTCGCGCTCAGCATGGTCGGCACGCTTTGGGCGTTCGCGCTGGCCGCGGTCGTCATGGGCGCCGCGAACTCCTTCTCGACGCCCGCCAGTTCGCATCTGCTCGCCCGGCACAGCCCGCCGAAATACGCGCCGCTGATCTTCTCCATCAAGCAGACCGGCGTCCCGGTCGGCGGGCAGTTCGCCGTGCTCGCCGCCTGGCTCCTGGTCCACGACACGGAGCCGGAGACCTGGGTCCGGGCCTTCGTCGCGACGTCCGCGATCTGCTTCGCGCTCATGCTGATCATCCACCCGATGCGCAAGCGCTTCGACGCCGACCGCAATCCGGGCTATCCGGTCCGTTGGAGCGACGGGCCGCGCAACATCGCCGCCGTCGCGCGCAACACGGCGCTGCGCGACCTCGGGCTCGCGATGTTCGCCTTTGTCGGCCTGCAGGGCCTGTTCAATTCGATCTTCGCCACATATGCGCAGACGACGCTCGGCTACTCCAAGAACACGGCGCTCGAGATCCTGCTTGCGGTCAACATCGTCGCAGCGACGTCGCGCATCCTTTGGGGCTGGGTCGGCTCCGCCTGGATTTCGGCCCGGATCGTGCTTTCCGCCTTGGCGGCGGTGATGTGCATCTCGACCATCTGCATCGGGCTCGCCGTCGGCTGGCCGCTCTGGATGACGGCCGTCGCGGCCCTCGTCTTCGGCGGCTCCGCCCTCTCCTGGCACGGCCTGCTGCTGTCGGAAGTCGCGCGTCTGTCGCCGCCGGGCCAGGTCGGGCCGACGACGGGCGGCGTCTTGTTCTTCGGCGCGCTCGGCATGCTCTCCTACCCGTTCGTCGCGAAGCAGCTCCGCGATTTCGGGCTCTCCTACGAGACGATCTTCTTCGCCGCCGCCTTGCCGGCCTTCCTGATCGGCATCCGCCTGCTCTGGCCGGCCGAGCCGCCCGCCGCCGGCCGCGCCGGCCGCGCCGGCGCCCGACGCCGTTCCCGATCTCGCCCCGGCCCGCCCGCGTCGCGTCTACTACGGCCTGAACGTCGGCGAGGCCGCGCCCTACTGGCCAATGCCGCGCCTCGAGCCCGCGTCGGCGCGCGCCGCGCCCGGACTTGCCGGACATTTGCGCATGAACCGGCGCCGGGGCTAGCTTCGCCCGATCCGCAGCAAAGGCCGTCCGCCCATGTCCTTCGTCGATCTCCTCGCCCGCTTCACCGCCGCCGTCGAAGCCGGCGACGGCGGCGCGCTCGCCGCCCTGTTCACGGAGGACGGCGTCTACGACGACACGTTCTATGGCGAATTCAAGGGCCCGGCCGCGATCAAGGACATGCTGGAGAACCACTTCTGGCGCGACGCGTCGGCCTTCCGCTGGGACATGCGGGAGCCGGTCGCAACGCCGGAGATCGGCTATGCTAACTGGTCGTTCTCCTACGCTTCCAAGCTGCCGGGCGTCGAAGGCAAGCGGGTCGTCTTCGAGGGCATGAGCCGGTTCCGGCTCAGCGGCGACCGGATCGCCCGCTACGACGAGGTCTTCGACATGGGAATCGCCCTCGCCCAGACGAACTTCGCCGCCGATCGCATCGAGCGGATCGTCCAGAAGGCGGCGGGCCGGCTGCGCGACCGGCATGCGAACACCCGGCATCTCGCTGACTGACGCGCCCGACCTTGGCTGAACAGGACCGCTGGACGGGCCGCACCACGCTCGCCATCGCGGCGACCATGGGCGGACAGGCGCTGGGCGCCGCCGCGCAATTGGCGCCCGCCGTCCTGGCGGTGGAGATTGCGCGCCATTCCGGCCTGTCGCCGGCGCTGATCGGCGTCTTCTCCGGCCTCGTCTTCCTGGCGGCGGCGACTTCGGCACTGGGCGGGGGCGGGCTGATCGGGCGCTACGGCGCGGTCGCCGCGGTGCGCGTCGGGGCCGCGATGAGCGCGATCGGAACGGCCCTCGTCGCGATCGGCCACCCGGCGGCGATCGCGTTCGCCGCCCTCGTCATCGGCCTCGGCTACGGTCCGATGACGCCGGCAAGCTCCGTCGTGCTGAGCCGATGGGCGCCGGCGCATCGTCTCGGCCTGATCATGTCGATCAAACAGACCGGGGTGCCGATGGGCTATTTCGCGACCGGCGTCCTCCTGCCCCGGCTTTCGGAGGCGATCGGCTGGCAAACGAGCCTGCTGGCGCTCGCCGCGCTGACGGCGGTCGCCGCGGTCGCGCTGACGCCCGCCGCCCGGCTGCTCGACGAGAAACGCCCGGGCGTTCGCAGCGGCTTCGCCTCCGCGCGCCACTCGCTCGGCCTGCTGCGCCAGCATCCGCGGCTCCGGCGGATCGCCTTCGCCAGCCTCGCCTTCGCCGGCGTTCAGGTGACGGTCGTGAGCTTCCTCGTCGTCTATCTCGAGGACTTTATCGGCCTGGAGAAGCAACTGGCCGCCTGGCCGCTCGCGGTCGCCGGCGTCGCCGCCATCGCCGGGCGCATCGCCTGGGGC
>DAINCG010000237.1:6089-7531 GCA_036732525.1 Pseudomonadota bacterium
GTTGCCGGCGCTCATGGCCGCGACAGTCGCCGCCTTTCTCGCCGCCGGCGCAGGGTGGGGACTGGCCCCGCTGACGGCGCTTGGCCTCGCGGTCGGCCTGACCGTGCTGGCCTGGAACGGCGTCATGCTGATCGAGACGGCGCGGCAGGCGCCGCCGGGGGAAGTCGGCCTCGCGAGTTCGGGCGTGTTGGCGCTGACCTTCCTTGGCTCGACGATCTTCCCGCAGCTGCTCTCCGCGACGGTGGGCGCCACCGGCTCCTACCAGGGCGGCTTCATCGCCATGACGGTCGTCTGCGCGATCGTCATCCTGGCCTACCTGCCGGACGCGATCAAAAATAAGTAACTTATGCAACATTAGCATCGACGACAGTGCGCCGAAGGCCTATCATTCTTCGCATACGCACGTTTCGGAACGACCCGCCCGACATGATCGACGACGACAGCCATTTCGGCTTCCTCGCTGCTGACATCTCCCGCCTGATGCGCACCGAATTCGACCGGCAGGTCGGCGCGCTCGGCGTTACGCGCGCGCAATGGATGGTGCTGGCCAGGCTGGCCCGGCGCCCGGGCTGCTCGCAGACGGAGCTGGCCGAAGTCATGGAGGTGGAGCGCGCGACGGCGGGCCGCCTGCTCGACAAGCTGGAGGACAACGGCTTCGTCCGACGGGAGGCCGATCCGACGGACCGGCGCATCCGCCGCGTCTTCCCGACGGATCAGGCGGAAGCCTTGCAGGCGCGGCTGCTGGCCGTCGCCGACGCCGTCGTCGACGATTCGCTGGCCGATCTTTCGGAGGCGGAGCGCGACACACTGACCGGCCTGATGGCCGCGGTGCGTGCACGTCTCTCCCGCATCGTCAACACGCGGACCTCCGACGCCGCGGACGCGCGGCTGGAGGCGCCGTAGCGGCCATGGCGATGCGACGGCTCTCCCGCGGCATGTTGCGGTTCGTCCTGCTCGTCTGCCTGCCGGCGGTCGCGATCGGGATTGCGGCCTACGTCTATCTGACCGGCGGCCGCTATGTGACAACCGAGAACGCCTATGTGAAGGCGGACATCATCCAGGTCAGCACCGACCTGGACGGACGCGTCATCGACGTGCTGGTGCGCGATCACGACCAGGTCCAGGCGGGCGACGTGCTGTTCCGCCTCGACCCGGCGCCCTTCCGCATCGCGGTCGCGCAGGCCGAAGCCGATCTCGCCAAGGTCGGCGCTATGATGAAGACCCAGAAGGCGGAGCTCGCCGAGGCGCGCACCGAAGTGGGCGAATGGCGGAGCCGCATCAACTATTACAGCCGCGACGCGAACCGTCAGCGGAACCTGTTGAAACGTGGCGTCACGACCCGGTCCCGCGCCGACGAGGCGGAGCTTGAACTGGCCGTCGCGCGGGAGCGGCTGCGCACGGTCCAGGCCAAGGTCCGGCGGCTCGAAGCGGCGCTCGACGAC
>DAINCG010000238.1:0-7500 GCA_036732525.1 Pseudomonadota bacterium
GGACGAGGCGCAGAACACGCCGCCGATGCAGATGAAGATGGCGCTGACCCGGATCGGCGAAGGCAGCCGGATGGTCGTGACCGGCGACCCGAGCCAGACCGATCTGCCGCCCGGCGTGCGGTCCGGCCTTTCCGACGCGCTTGACATCCTGCCCGGAATCGAGGACGTCGCGGTCGCGCGGTTCTCCGGCCAGGATGTCGTCCGCGAAGATCTGGTCGCCGCCATCGTTTCCGCCTATGACGCCCGCGCAAGACGCTATGCCGACGATTCCGACAACCGCTGACGCCGAAACGTCGCCCGATCCGGAGCCGGACAGTCCGCGCGAAATCATCGTCGCGGCGCCCGGGTGGGACGACGCGCCCTTCCGGTCGGGCGAAGCCGCCGACTGCGCAGAAGCCGCAATTTCCGCCGCGGCCGCCGAACTCGCGCTCGGGCCCGACATCGGCCTCGCCCTGTTGCTGGCCGACGACGCCGCGCTGCGGCAGTTGAACGCCGACCATCGCGGCAAGGACCAGCCGACCAACGTGCTCTCGTTCCCTGCGTTCGACCCGGACGATCTTCCAGACGCCGGCCATATCGGCGACATCGCGGTCGCGCTGGAAACAATCCTGGCGGAATCCCTGGACGCTGGGCGACCGCCGCTGCATCATCTCGCCCATATGGTCGTGCATGGCGTGCTGCATCTCGCCGGATACGACCATGCGACAGACGCGGAAGCGGACGCCATGGAAGCGATCGAGGTTCGCGCGCTCGCCCGGATGGGCGTGCCGAACCCCTATCAGGACGGGGCGCGGGCGCCTTGAGCAACGAAAACGGGCAAGGCGCCGGCCTCGCCAGCCTCTGGCGGAAGCTGATTGGTCGGACGGGCGAAACGGATTTACGGACGACGCTCGCCGAACTGGTCGAGCAGGAAAACGAACGCGCGACCTCGATCTCGCCGGCCGAGCGGCAGATCATCGAAAACGCCCTCAGTCTGAGCGAACTGACCGTCGCCGACGTCATGGCGCCCCGAGCCGACATCGACGCCATCGATGTCGCCGGCGGCATCTCCGGCGCCGTGCAGAAGGCGCGCGAGACCTATCATTCCCGCCTGCCAGTCTACCGGGGCGACCTCGACGACGTCATCGGCATGGTCCACGTCAAGGACCTGCTGGTCGCGACGGCGGACGGGGTCGGCTCCGACGACCTTGGCCCGCTCTTGCGCGACGTGCTGTTCGTGGTGCCGTCGATGCGGGTCATCGAACTCCTCCTTCAGATGCAGGTCAGCCGGACGCACATGGCGCTGGTCGTGGACGAGTATGGCGGGATCGACGGGCTCGTCACGGTCGAGGACGTCGTCGAGGAAATCGTCGGCGAGATGCGCGACGAGCACGATCCCGAAGCCGCGCCCGAGCTGGTCGACCAGCCCGACGGTACGATCATCGCCGACGCCCGCGCCTTCCTCGACGATTTCGAGGACAAGGTCGGCTACATCCTGACCGAGGAAGAGCGCGAGGAGATCGACACGATCGGCGGCCTTGTTGTGAACCTGCTTGGCCGGGTGCCGACGCGCGGTGAAATCATCGCCCATTCTTCCGGCGTCGAGTTCGAAGTGCTCGCGGGCGACCCGCGGCGGGTCCACCGCCTGAGGGTCCGCAACCTACCGGAAGCCGCCATGGAGCCCACGCCCGACGAAGCGGAAGCGAACCCGCCGAAATGAACCTCGACCGCCTGGGCGGCCCCCTCCTCGCGGCGGCCGCCGGCGGCGCCGCCGTCTTCGGCTTCCCGCCGGCCGGGTTCGGCGTCCTGACGCCCGCCGCCATTGCGGTCCTGGCGTTGATGCTGCCGAGCCGGACGCCGCGCCGCGCCGCGGGCCTCGCTTTTATCTTCGCCATCGTCATGCACTTCGGCGGCCTGACCTGGATATCTGAAGCCTTCCTGGTGAAAATGCCGGTCCTGGGCCTGGCGGCGTTCCTCGCACTCTACTTCGCGCTCGCGGCCTATCTCTGGCGAAGGTTCTGGCCGGGCTCGGATTCCGCTTCGGCGCCCGCCTTCCTGGCGCTCGCCGCACTGCTGAGCCTCGGCGAATGGACGATGGGCCACGCGCTGACGGGGTTCCCCTGGACGACCGTCTCGCTCGCCGTCGCCGAGACGCGGCTCGCGAATGCGGCCGCCGTGACGGGCGCATATGGCGTCGGCCTCGTCGTGCTGGCGGCCACGCTGGCGCTCGCCGGCGCCCTCAAACGGACTCATGCGACGGGGCGCTTCGGCATGGCGGATGCGGCCGCCGCCAGCGTCGCCGCAACGATGCTCGCCGCCGCATGGGCGCTGCCGCCGACGCCCGGTCCCACGCCAGCGCCGGACGCCGCCTGGCCGGTGATCCGCATGGTGCAGGCGAACACGCCGCAGCGGGAGAAATGGCGGCCCGGCAATCAGGCGCTGATCTTCGCCCGGCACATGTCGCTCAGCATCGAACCGGCCGAGCGGCCGCTCGCCGCGATCGTTTGGCCGGAGACGGCCACGCCCTTTCCGGTGACGGAATCGCCCTCGGCCATGCAGGCGCTCGCGGAGGCCGCGCCCGAGGGCGGCTACATGATCCTAGGCGCGCCGCTCCGCGACCCGAAGGCGGGCGGCGGCTTCAGCTATGCCAACAGCATGATCGCGGTCGCCGCCGGCGGCGGCGTCGCCGCGCGCTACGACAAGGCGCATCTGGTGCCCGGCGGCGAATACGTGCCGTTGGCGGACATCCTGCCGATCGGCGGGCTCGTTCCGGGCGCCGGCAGTTTCAAGCCGGGCACAGGCCTGCGCACGCTTCGGCTGGAGGGGCTGCCCGCCTTCAGCCCGCTGATCTGCTACGAGGTCATCTTCCCGAACGACGTCGCGCGCGACGACGACCGGCCGGAATTTCTGCTGAACATCACGAACGACGCCTGGTACGGCCGGTCGGCGGGCCCGTTCCAGCACCTCGCCATCGCGCGGCTCCGCGCGATCGAGGAAGGCCTGCCGCTGATCCGAGTGGCGAACACCGGGATTTCGGCGGCGTTCGACGGCCGGGGCCGGGACCTTGGCCGGATCGAACTGGATACCCGCGGCTTCCTCGACGTCGCGCTGCCGCCGCCCGAAGCGCCGACGGTCTACGCCCGCCAGGGTGACCTGATCTATTTCGGGATGGTCGTGCTGTTCCTCGTCGCCGCCTTCGCGGCCGAGGTTCTCAGCCGGCGGTCGGCGCGGTCAGAGCCGCGATCTCCGCGGGACTGAAGCCGGCCTCGGCCAGGATTTCGGCGTTGTGCTCGCCGGGATCGGGCGGCGGGCGGTCGATGCGGCCGCCGCCATGCGCCAGCCGGAAGCCCGGTCCCACCATGGCGAGCGGGCCGAACCGGCTGTCGACCGTCTGCAGGACGTCGCGGCTGGCGAGTTGCGGATGCGTCACGATCTCGTCGATCGTCCAGATCGAGGCGCAGGGCGCGCCGCCGGCGGAGAGCCGGGCTTCCCAGCCCTGGGCGTCGTCGCTGGCCAGCGCCGCCTCCAGTTCCGCGCGAAGGTCCGCCTCGTTGGCGATCCGGTCCTCCCAGGTCCCGAAGCGCGGATCCTCCTTGAGGCGCTCCAGGCCGAGCGTCTTCAGGAGCGCGTCATATTGGCGGTCATTGTTGACGGCGAGCAGCAGGTAGCCGTCCTTGACGCGGAAGAGATTGGCCGTCGGCCGGCGGCTGACCGCCATGTTGCCCATCTGGCGTTGCTTGTGCCCGGCGACGGTGTATTCGACGACGGCGGGCGACAGGAAGGTCAGGGCGGCATCGAGCATGGCGACGTCGACATACTGCCCCTGCCCCATCTCCTTCCGCTGATAGAGCGCGGAGGCGACGGCGAAGGCGGCCGTCATGCCGCCGATCGCGTCGCAGACGGCGAAGCCCGCCCGCGTCGGTCCCATTTCAGGATGGCCGGTCAGCGACATGACCCCGCTCATCGCCTGGATCTTGCCGTCATAGGCCGCCGTCTCCCGCTCCGGCCCGGTGTGGCCGAAGCCGGAAACGGCGCAGTAGATTATGTTCGGATTGACCTTGCGGAAGTCGTCATAGCCGAGGCCGAGGCGCGCCATGACGCCGGGCCGGAAGTTCTCCATGACGACGTCCGCGGTTTCCGCGAGCCGCATGATCGCGGCGATGGCCTCCGGCCGCTTCAGATCGAGGGCCAGATTGCGCTTGTTGGCGTTGACGCACATCCACATGGGCGCCATGCCCCGCGCCGCCCATTCGGGCGACGGCGGCGAGAACCGCAAGTCCTCCCCGCCGGGCTTCTCGATCTTGACGACGTCCGCGCCGAACATCGCCAGCTGATAGCTGGCGAACGGCCCGGCGAACACCTGGGTGAAGTCCAGGACGCGGACGCCCTCGAACGGCCGGCGGCCGGGCGCGGTCATGCGCTCGCGTCCTCCCGCTTCTGCTTGGCGATCTCCTTGCCCTTCTCGAATTCGGCCCTGCGCCGGGCGATCTCCTCCTCGGACATTTGGGCGACGTTCGAGAAGTCGTCCTTCCACTCGCCATTGCCCGGCCAGCGCAGCGGATTCTGCACGGTCGTCATTGGGGCGGTCGCACTGCCCAACAGCGCGAGCGCGCCCTTGATCGTCTGGTACTGGCTATCCGGATCGCCCGGCCGTCCGGCGGGATTGCCGAGCGGGAAGTCGCTGAAATAGAAGCGCGGGACGCCGACATACTCGACGATGTCCTTGGCGCAGCCCATCACGACGGTCGGGATGCCGGCCTCTTCCAACGCGCGTGCGGTCAGACTCACGGTCTGGTGGCACACGGGTCAGTTGGCGGCCAGTATTGCGGCGTCGGCCTTGTCTGCCTGCACGCGCGCGACGATCTCGGCCGCGTCGACCTCGATCGTCGTGCGATGGCTCCGGTTGGTCGGCGCGCCGTGGAAGCGCGGCGCGACCTGGCCGATCACGCCTTCTTCCGCCAGCCGACGCAGCACGGGCAGCGGGAACCAGGTGCCGCTGTCCTCCTGGCTGGTGTGCTTCCGGTCGATGCCGATATGCGAGATGCGCAGGTCGTGGTCTTCGGCGGAATCGCCGGAATAGACCTGATAGAACTTCGCCTTCGCATTATAGGCCGACCAGGGACCCTGGTCGCCCGCGTCCGGCTGATAGGGCGCAGCCGTCGTGATCAACGCAACGGTCGACTGGTCGAGCGGCTTCTCGAGGGGCGTGAACGGCGCGTTCACATAGTGCGCCCACTCGTACGGCTTGCCGAAGCCGAGCGTGACGTAATAGTCGCGTATCCGCTGCATGTAGGGCAGCGGTCGATCGCCCGGCGGGGCGTAGCCGTAGGGATTGTCGTCGGTCATCCCCGTCTCCTCTGGTGAATCGCGCCCGCAGATTACAGGAACCGGAGCCAGCTAGAAATCGCTGCCCGGCTGTGCTTCGATTCGCCCCACCAGCCTTCAGAGGGAGGACAGGCGATGAGCTATCGGCACATCACCGTGACGCCGGTCAGCGGCGCGCTCGGCGCGGAAATCGGCAATGTCGACCTGGCGACGCTCGACGACGAGACCTTCGCCGAAATCCGCCAGGCGTTCCTGGACCATCAGGTGATCTTCTTGCGCGACCAGGACATCACGCCCGACCAGCAGGTCGCGTTCGCCCGGCGCTTCGGCGACATCCACTACCATCCCTACATGCGCGGCATGGACGACCATCCGGAAATCCTCGAAATCCTGAAGGAGCCAGGCGACAGCTACACCTTCGGCGCCGCCTGGCACACCGACCAGATGTTCAATCCCGCTCCCGCCATGGCGACGATGCTCTATGCCAAGGAAACGCCGAGCGTCGGCGGCGATACGATGTTCTCCAGCATGTACAAAGCCTATGACGGCCTTTCCGAGGCCATGCGGGCCATGCTGAAAACCGTGCGCACGTTTAACGTCGGCGACCGCTTCAAGCAGATGGGCGGCGGCAGCCGGGCCGAGCGCTATGCCGGCAACGCCAACATGGCCGGCAAGGTGCGCGATCCCGGCAACGTGCCGACGGAAGCCCACCATCCGCTGTTTCGCACCCACCCGGAGACGGGCCGCCTCGCGCTCTATATCGGCAGCCATACCCAGGGCCTGGAGGGGATGCGCGGCGAGGAGGCGGAGCCGATCATCGGCTATTTGCGCACGCACTCGATCCGGCCGGAATATCTCTGCCGGTTCCGCTGGAAGCCGGGCTCCATGGCGATCTGGGACAATCGCTGCGTCCAGCACTACGCCGTGCCCGACTATAACGAACGCCGCCGCATGCACCGAATCACCATCGCCGGCGACGTGCCCGTCTGAACCCAAAGGCCATTCGGCGCGGTTGCTTCCGGCCTGCGCCTCGCCCATCCTGCCGGCGCGAAGGAGGCGACGAGTCGTTGATCTCGCCCGAACGACAGGGCGCGCACGCTTGGCGTGGGACCGAACCGGATGGAAGAGCCGGCGTCCACGAGTGATACGACCGGCAGAGACCGCAAGAACGCGGCGACCCTCCTTGGCGCAGGGAGGGTTAAATTATGCTCCGGGAGCAGGCAGAGCGCCTTGCCGCGCTGTTTGGCCAGCGTCAGTTCGCGGCCGTTCTGCGCGAAGGCGCGCCCTTGGCGGCCGCCTATCCGAACGTCGTTTTCGTACGGAACCTGTTGGGCGCTGCCGCGGCGGAACTTGGCCGGATCGACGACGCCGTCCAGCACTTCAGCGCCGTCGTCCGGATCGCGCCCGACAAGGCCGAGAGCCATAACAATCTGGGCCTCGCGCTCGGCCGGCGCGGCGCCTATGCCGACGCCGCCGCCTGCTTTCGGGAAGCCCGGCGGCTGAACCCCGCCGATCCGGGGGCGGCCGTCAATCTGGGCGGCGCCCTGCTGGCGCTCGGCCAACCGGAGGCGGCGATCGAGAGCCTCGAAGCGGCGCTGGCTGCGGCGCCGGGCCTGCCGATGGCGCTCGGCAATCTGGGCCTCGCCCTCAAGGACGCAGGCCGGCTCGCTGAAGCGGCCGACCGATTTCGCGAAGTCCTGCGGACCGCGCCGCGCGACGTCGAGACGATCGTCAATCTGGCGGCGGTCCTGGCGGAGATGGGGCGGACGGAAGAGGCGGTCGCGCAGTATGAAGCTGCGCTCGCCATCGACCCGAAGAACGTTCCAGCCCTGCGCAATCTGGGCGTCGCCCTGAAGTCGCTCGGCCGCCGCGATCGGGCAGCGGAGTGCTATGAGCGCGCGCTGACGCTCGCGCCCGGCGATGCCGAGACCCTGAACAACCTGGGCCTCGTCGACATGGAGCGCGGCCGCAAGGACGCCGCCGTCGCGCGCTTCGCAGCGGCGACGGAGGCGCGGCCCGAATATGCCGCCGCGCATAACAACCTCGGCCTCGCCCTTCTGGAATCCGGACGGATCAAGGCGGCGGGAGAGGCGTTCGACCGCGCCATGCAACTCGACCCGGACGATCCGAACCCGCGGATCAACCGCGCCCGCGCGGCAAACAGCCAGGCGCCGCTCTGGCATATCGCGATGATGA
>DAINCG010000239.1:0-7488 GCA_036732525.1 Pseudomonadota bacterium
GGACGGACGCTTAGGCCCGAGGCCGCCGCGGTCGAACTGCCTGCCGCGCTCGACCGGTGGACGGCGATTTGGCTCGAGCAGGGGTTCGCGCCCATCCGCGCCGCCTGGCGCGACCGCGCCCGCGACCTCGGCCGCGACGTGATCGCGCGCCTGCCCAACGAAACGGTCGCCGGCCGTGCGCTCGATCTCGCGCCCGACGGCTCGCTCGTCCTGGCCCTGCCCGACGGCCGCGAGCGCCGCATTGCGGCGGGCGACGTCTTCCCGCTCGCAAGAAGCGCCTGAACGCCATGCTGCTCGCCATCGACGCCGGCAACACCAACACTGTCTTCGCGGTTTACGACGGCGAGGAGCAGCGCGGCCTCTGGCGCGCCGCGACCGACACGCGGCGGACGGCGGACGAGCATTATGTCTGGCTGGCGCAGTTGATGGCGGTCAGCGACATCCCGGTGAAAGAGATCGATTCGGCGATCATCTCGACCGTCGTGCCGGCCTCGCTCTTCAATTTGACGCGCCTCTGCCAGCGGTATTTCGAGGTCGACGCGCTCGTCGTCGGGGAGCCGGACGTCGATCTCGGCATTCGGGTCATGCTCGACAACCCGGCGGAGGTGGGCGCGGACCGCCTCGTCAACGCCGTCGCCGCCAAGTCGGCCTATGGCGGCCCGCTCATCCTGATCGACTTCGGCACCGCGACCACGTTCGACGTGATCGACGACGCCGGCGACTATGCCGGCGGCATCATCGCGCCCGGCGCCAACCTGTCGATGGAGGCGCTGCACATGGCGGCCGCAAAACTGCCTCTGGTCGCCGTCCGCCAGCCGCAGCAGGTCGTCGGCCGCAGCACCGTGCAGGCGATGCAGTCCGGCATCTTCTACGGCTATGTCAGCTTGATCGAGGGCCTCGTCGACCGGATTCGCAAGGAGCGGGAACAGCCCGAGATGCGCGCCGTCGCGACCGGCGGCCTGGCGCCCTTGTTCTTTGGCGCCACAGAGGCCATTCATGCGGTCGATCGGGACCTGACCCTGCGGGGCTTGTTGGAAATTTACGAACGGAACGCGAAGTGACATCAGAAAATCTCGACCTACCGACGCCAGGCGACGGCGAAGTCTTGTTCGTCGCGCTGGGCGGGCTCGGCGAGATCGGCATGAACCTCGCGCTCTATGGCAATGACGGCGCCTGGATCGCGGTCGACATGGGCGTGACCTTCGGCGACGAGGATACCCCCGGCGTCGACGTGATCGTGCCCGACATCGCCGTGATCGATAAACTGGGCGACCGCCTGAAGGGCGTGCTGATCACCCACGCCCACGAAGACCACATCGGCGCGATCCCCTATCTCGCCGGCCGGTTCAAGTGCCCGGTCTTCTGTTCGCCCTTCTCCGCCGCCTTCCTCAAGCGGAAGCTGGAAGACGACGGCGGCAAGGGCGCCAAGAAGGTCAAGATCGTCGAGATCCCCTCGGGCGGTCGGCGCGGCATCGGTCCGTTCGACGTCGAACTCATTCCGATGCCGCACTCGATCCCGGAGGCGCACCTGACGGCGCTGCGCTGCGGCGCCGGCATGGTCGTGCACTCGGGCGACTGGAAGCTCGACCCCGATCCGGTCGTCGTGCCGCCGGCGGACGAAGCGCGGCTCGCCGCGCTCGGCGATGAGGGCGTCGCAGCACTCGTCTGCGATTCGACCAACGCGCTTCGGGACGGCTGGACGCGAAGCGAGGCGGAACTGGCGGAGCCGATCCAGGAGATCATAAAGAACGCGCCCCGGCGCGCGCTCTTCGCTTGCTTCTCCTCCAATGTCGCGCGGCTCCGGACGATCGCGGACGCCGCCCGCAAGGCTGGCCGCGAGGTCGGTTTGGTCGGCCGTTCGCTCTGGCGCATGCACGATGTCGCCGGCGGCGCCGGCTACCTGAAGGGCATGCCGCGCTTCCTCCGCGAAGACGAACTCGGCAAATTGCCCGCCGACCGGATCGTCGCCATCTGCACCGGCAGCCAGGGCGAGCCCCGGGCGGCGCTGCACCGCATCGCCGACGGCCAGCACCGCCATGTCCAGGCGGAGGCGGGCGACACCGTCGTCTTCTCCTCCCGCGACATTCCGGGCAACGAGAAGGCGATCGGCCGGCTGCAGAACCGCTTGGTCCAGATGGGCGTCGACGTCGTGACGGACGGCGTGGCCAAGGTCCACGTCTCCGGCCATCCGGCCCAGGGGGAACTTGGCCACCTCTACAGCCTCCTCAAGCCCAAGCGCCTGCTGCCGGCGCATGGCGAAGGCCGGCACCTGCACGGCCACGCCAAGTTCGCGAAGGCCCAGGGCGTGCCGGAAGTCCAGGTCGCGTTCAATGGCGACGTGATGCGCCTGGTCGGCGAGCATTTCGACAAGCTGGGCGAGGTTCATGTCGGCCGGATCGGCATCGACGGCATGGCGCGCATCGACATGGCGGGCGACGCCATTCGCGAACGCCGTCGGATGCGTGAGGACGGCGTCGCGCTGATCACCATCGTGCTCGACGAGCGGGGCGACCTCGCTGCCGACAGCATGGTGACCCTGGCCGGCGTCGACGTCGCGGACGAGACGGAAGCGCTCGATGCGGCGGAGGAGGCGGTCGACGACGCGATCGAGGATCTTTCGGCGAAAGCGCGCCGGGAGGATACGACCGTCGGTCTGCCCTTCGTCGCGTGCTGCGCCGCGAGTCGAGCCGCCGTCCCCGAATCAACGTCCATATCGTCCGGCTATAGCGTCGTTCCGCCCGGCGTCGGCAGCGACGTCATCGCCGGCGCCGCCTGGTTCTTCGGCCAGAGGCCAAAGCCCATGCGCCGGAAGGGCCCGAGGCGGCCTTTCAGCAGCCACGAGACGCCGAACGCCCAGAGCATCGCCGTTTCGACCCAGAAGGTCAGGCGGTGCGCGTCCCACCAAAGCCAATCTTCGCCGAACAGCAGCCGCGCGACCATCAGCGTCAGACAAAGCGCGATTACGCCGCCGGAGATGTAGTAGATGCGGTTCCGACGGCGTTTGTGCGGGGTGAGTTGGCCCGCCGCGTCCCGGTCGGACGGCCGCTCCTGGGTGAAGACCCGGAAGCAGAACCAGCACAGCACCAGGAAGAGCAGCGCGGCCGAGCCATAGTGCAGCAGCCCGAGCAGGCTCTCCGACGGGTTCGCCTTGTAGCGGACGCTCTCGACGACGATGTCGCCGAGGTCGTTCGTCTCGAATTCGCCGAAGACGCGGCCAAAGAGCATCGCCTTGTTCGCGCCGGCGCCCGTCGTCGGAAAGATGGCGATGCCGAAGGCGCAGAACCCCGCGAACTTGGAGATGACATTCTCCGCGACCGTGACGCCGCGATAGGTCAACAGGAAGGCGCCTATGAAGCAGAGCGCGCCCACAAAGACGTCGCCCGTGAACCGCGTGAAGTAGTAGTGGCTGATCGAGGCATAGGCCGCATTCCAGACGAAGGAGCTAACCTGCATGACGATCGGCAGGCCGAGCGCCACGCAGCCGACGCCGAAAGCGACCCATTGCCGGCTGTTCGCGTATTCCTCTTCGGCGGAGCCTTGCGGGACGATGACCTTGTTCGGGCTGGCGGTCCCGCCATCATTCGCATTCATCGCAACCCCCATCGCGTGAACCGATGGGGTGCAGGATGCGCCTCCTACATCGCCGACCGCAACCCTTCGGCGATTTCTTCCGGCGATGTCCCCATGCTGAAATGGCGCAGGAACCTGCCGTCCGGTCCCATCACGTAGATGAAGGAGCTGTGCGCCATCTGGTAGTTGCCGTTCTCGTCCGCCTCCTGCTTGGCGTAGTAGACCCGGTAGGCCTTCGCCGCTTCGCGAATCTGTTCCGGCGAGCCGGTCAGGCCGATCATCTGCGGATGGAAGTTCGACGCGTAATCCTTGACGACCGCCGGCGTATCGCGTTCCGGGTCGACCGTGACGAAGATCGGCTGAATGCGGGCGCGCTGTTCGGGCGTCAGGAGATCGAGCGCGTCGGCGATGGCGATCAGTTCGGTGGGACAGACGTCCGGGCAATAGGTGAAGCCGAAATACAGCACCATGTACTTGCCCGCGAAATCCGCCGGCGTGACCGTGCGTCCGTCGCCGTCGACCAGTTCGAACGGGCCGCCGACGCTCGGCTGGCCCATCAGCCCGCCGGTTTCGGTCGGTCCGCCTTCGATCACCTTGACCGCCAGCACCGCGATGCCGGCGGCGACGATGAGGGCCACGGCGGCGACGCCGTAGATCAACCAGCGCATGGCGTTGCGTCCTTTCTAACGTTGCCGGCGGCCGGCGGCCGCCGCGCGGGCGACATCGAAGCACGCCCGCCAGATCGCGAGATGATCGGCCGACCCGGTGCGCTTCAGTTCGATCTCCGCTTCGATCAGCCGGTCGATGGCGAGCGACAGGCGGGCGCGCGACCATGTCCGCGCCTGGTTCTCGAACGCGGCCTTGCGTTTGAAAAAGATCGGCGGACGGATCGACGCTAGCGCTGGTTCGAGCCCCGCGGTCTCGCCCCGGGCGACGACGGCGCGGAGGCGTGCGAGGTGGTTGGTCAGCGCCCGCTGGATGGCGATCGGCGCGGCGCCCGCGCCGAGCAGCCGGTCGAGCGTCCGGTGCGTCGCTGTGATGTCGCCGCCCGCTGCAGCGTACACGAGGTCGTCGATGCCGCTCTGGCCGGCGTCGCCGATCGCGGCCTCCGCGTCCTCGATGTCGAGCGTTGAACCCGCGTCCGCATAGAGCGCAAGCTTCTCCAGCTCCATGCGCGTCGCCGACCGGTCGGCGCCCAGCCGCGCCAGCACGTAGGCGCGCGCGTCCGGGGTCAGACGGACCTTCGCCGCCGCCATCGCTTCGTCGACCAATGCGGCGAGGCCGCGGCCCTCGTCGCCATAACAGGGGATCGCGGCGGCGGTCGCCGCGTCCTCGAAGAGCTTCACCAGCGCGGTCGTCCGCCGGATGTCGCCGGCCTCTGCGACGATCAGGGCGTCGCCGACCGGATTGCGGATGACGTCGTCGATCAGCCGCGCGTGGTCGCCGGCAAGCCCGCGCAGCCGGACGACGCGGCGTCCGCCGCCGAACGGAATCGCCGCGGCTTCGTCCGCGAGCCGCGCCGGGTCGCTCGCCAGCGTCTGCGCGTCGAGTGTGACGACGGTGAAAGGGTCGTTCAGGTCGGGCGCCGCCGTCTTGGCGAGCGCGTTAGACCGCTCGCGCACTTGGCCGCCATCGGCGCCGTAGATCAGGCAGGCGCGCAGTTCCGCCGGCGGCTTCGCCAGAAAGCGTTCGATCTCGCGGGGCGCGACCTTCATCGGCCGGCCGAACGGACGCGCGCCGTCGCGTCGAGCGCGATGATGCGCGCAAGGCGGACGGCCGCCCGCTCCCGCGCCGCGCGCTCGGCCGAAACATTGGCGTAGTCGGACTGCAGCACATTGAAGCTGTCGAACACGCGCGCGCTGCCTTCGACTGGCGGCGTCTCGGGGCGACCGGCGGCGGGGGTCAGCTTCCAATTCGCTTGCATCGTCATGCGCCGGCGGGTGACGTCGCCGCGCGTGTCGATCGCGATAGTCTCGACCCGCTCGGCGAGCCGGACATCCATGCGGTAGTCCGCCTCGCGGCTGAAGTCGAACTCCCGGCGGAGCGCGGTGCGGAGCGCCTGACCCTCCCGTTCCGGGATCGGCGCGACCGCGACGGCAAGGCGGCCGTCGCCGCCGCCCGACGACCGCTCGCCATAGAGCGGCTCAAAGCCGCAGCCGGCGACCGCCAGAAGGACCGCGAGCGCCGCGATGGGTCGAAGGGCGCGCCTAGGCGACCACATTGACGATGCGGTTCGGCACGACGATCACCTTGCGGGGCGTCTTGCCGTCCAGATTGCGGACGACGTTCGGCTCGGCGAGCGCCGCTTCCTCGAGCGCGTCCTTGGGCATGTCGCGCGGCACTTCGATCGAGGCGCGCAGCTTGCCGTTCACCTGCACGGCGATGGTGATGGTGTCGTCGACGACCAGACCGGCGTCGGCGACCGGCCAGGGCGCATCCGCCAGCAGTTCGGCATTGCCCAGGCGCGACCACATCTCCTCCGCGATATGCGGCGCGATCGGCCCGATCAGCCGGACGAGCGCTTCGAGCGCCTCCCGGTAGGCCCAGGCCATGTCCGCCCCGTCGCCCTTGGCGTCGCCGATCGCGTTTGAAAGCTCGCGAATGCGCGCGACCGCCCGGTTGAAGTGGAACTTCTCCAGGTCCTCGGTCACGCCCGCGACTGTCTTATGGACGGCGCGGCGGAGCGCGGTCGCGTCGGCGCCGAATTCGCCCGGCATGGCGGCGTCGGGCGCGGCGAACGCCACCGGCGGCTCGTCCATCAGGCGCCACAGGCGGTTGATGTAGCGCCAGGCGCCCTCGACGCCCGCTTCGGTCCATTCCAGGTCGCGTTCGGGCGGGCTGTCCGACATCATGAACAGGCGCGCGGTGTCGGCCCCGTAGGTCTGGAGAATGTTTTCCGGGTCGACGACGTTCTTCTTCGACTTCGACATCTTCTCCGAGCGGCCGAGCCGGACGGCGGCGCCGCTCTTGATCTCCGTCGCCGCGTCGCCCGACTTCTCGACCTCATCCGGCGTCAGCCATCGGCCGTCGGACGCGCGATAGGTCTCGTGACAGACCATGCCCTGGGTGAACAGGCCGGCGAAGGGTTCGCCCGACTTCAGGTTGACGTAGCCCAGGTCGCGCAGCGCCCGCATGAAGAAGCGCGAATAAAGGAGATGCAGCACGGCGTGCTCGACGCCGCCGACATACTGGTCGACGGGCATCCAGTAGTCGTGCGCCGCGTCGTCGAAGGCCTTGTCCTCAAGCCCGGGCGCCGTGAAGCGCGAGAAGTACCAGGAACTTTCGAAGAAGGTGTCGAAGGTGTCCGTCTCGCGCGTCGCCGGCTTGCCGCAGCAGGGGCAGTCGACGTGCTTCCAGGTCGGGTGCCGGTCGAGCGGATTGCCCGGCTGGTCGAACTCCACGTCCTCCGGCAGCAGCACAGGCAGGTCCGCGTCCGGAACCGGCACGACGCCGCAGTCGGCGCAGTGGATCATCGGCACGGGGCAGCCCCAATAGCGCTGGCGGGAAACGCCCCAGTCGCGCAGGCGATAGACCGTCGTCGCCTCGCCGTCGCCGGCCGCTTCCAGGCGCTTCGCCACTTCCGCCTTGGCGGCCTCGACTTCCAGCCCGTCGAGGAATTCGGAGTTGTAGATCTTGCCGGGGCCGACATAGGCCTCGTCGCCGACCGCGAAGGTCGCGGGGTCCGCGTTGGGCGGCAGTACGACCGGCTTGACGTCCAGGCCGTACTTCCGCGCGAAGTCCAGGTCGCGCTGATCGTGCGCCGGGCAGCCGAAGATCGCGCCGGCGCCGTATTCCATCAGCACAAAGTTCGCGATGTAGACCGGCAGCTCCATCGTCGGGTCGAGCGGATGGCCGGCCTTGAGCCCGGTGTCGTAGCCACGCTTCTCCGCCTTCTCGATCGCGGCTTCGGATGTGCCG
>DAINCG010000240.1:0-4815 GCA_036732525.1 Pseudomonadota bacterium
CGGCCGGGCGGATAGCTCGCGGCTGCGGTCGAGACCGGCCGGCCCTCCGCCGCCCAGGCGTCCCAGCCGCCGTCGAGCAGGGCGGCTTTGTCGAAGCCCAGCCAGCGCAGCATCCACCAGAAGCGGGTCGCGCGGGTCATGTTCTTCCGGGCGTAGAGCACGACCCGCGTGTCGTCGCCGACGCCGGCCGCCTCGAACGCCGCCTTGACGGCCTCCGGCGACTTCAGCGTGAAGTGGAAGGGGCTGTCGGAACGGGAGAAGTCCGCCTGGAGATCCAGGAAGCCGGAGCCGGGGATGTGGCCGCCGTCGTAATCCTCGCGGCCGCTGACGACATGGTAGGGCTGGCCCGTGCCTTCTTCGTAGACCAGGTGAAAGGTGCAGTCGTAGACGCGCAGGCCAGGATCGCCGAGATGCGCTTCCAGCCATTCGCCGGAGACGATGGCTTCGGGGTGCTGATAGCGTGCGGTCGGCATGGCGGGGTCCTCCCCAGTCGAATGTTCGGGTCAGAGGGCGACCTTGAGCTCGGTCACCTCGCGGAAGCGGATGCGGCCGGCGAGCTTCGGCTCGGCCGCGAGGCCAAGGGCGGGAAAGCGCTCGAACAGCTTGGCGAACGCGATCTTTCCTTCCATCCGGGCCAGCGCATTGCCGGCGCAGATATGGACGCCGAGGCCGAAGGAGAGGTGCCGGTTCGGCCGCCGCGCGATGTCGAAGCGGTCGGGGTCGGGGAACTGGTCCGGGTCGCGATTGGCGGCGCCCAGCATCAGGTGGACCGTCGTGCCGGCTGGCAAATCGACGTGGCCCACCCGCGTCGGCGCGGTCGAGCGGCGGTTGTTGATCTGGATCGGCGCCTGGTAGCGCAGCACCTCTTCGACCGCGCTGTCGATCAGTTCCGGTTCGGCGCGAAGGCGGCGAACCTCGTCCGGATTCCGCAGGAACTCGTGGACGCCATGGGAGAGCATGTTGGTCGAGGTCTCGTGCCCGGCGTTCAGCAGGAAGATGCACTGGTGCAGCAGCTCGATTTCGGTCAGCCGCTCGCCGTCCTCCTCCGCCTCCATGAGATCGGAAAGGATTTCGCCGTCGCGCCGCGCGCCCGGATCGCGCCGGCGCCGGGCCATCTGCTCGCGAAGGTAGGCCTTGAAGTCCTCGACCGCCCGGCAGCCGGCGTCGAACTGCTCCTGACTGATGCGGGGCTCCAGCGCGCCGAGGATCAGCAGCGCCCAGTCGCGGATCGCCTCCCGGTCGGACGTCGGCACGCCCAGCATGTCGCAGACGACCTCGACCGGCAGCTTGAACGAGAACTCGGAGACGACCTCCATGCCGCCCTGGTCTTCGAGCCGGTCCAGATATCCCTCGACCAGGGCCTCGATCCGCGGCTCCAGCGCGGCCAGCGCTTTCCGGGTGAAGGCGTGCTGGAAGAGCTTCCGGATGCGGGTGTGGTCCGGTGGGTCGCGGAAGACGAGGCTGGTCGTATGGTGCTCGAAAAGGGGCGAATCCCCGAACTTCGGCTTGAAGTCGGCGCGCTTGTCCGACGACCAGAGCGCGGGGTCGCGGTAGACCGCCGCCATGTCCGCATGCCGGGTCAGCACGTAGGAGCCGTCGGAGTTCGGATGCACCGGGCTCGCCGACCGGAGGTCGCGGAAATAGTCGTAGGCGCGCGGCACGAAGTCCGCCGGCAGATCGAAGAGGTCGAATGCCGGCGCCATCGCTACATCCCTACACCGTCAGGTACTGCTCGATGATCGACTTGTCGGACTTGAGGTCCGCGCCCGTGCCCGACCACTTCACCTCGCCCTTCTCGAGGATATGACACCGGTCGGAAAGGTAGAGGATGAAGGCGAGGTTCTGTTCGGCCAGGATGATGGTGAGGCCGCTTTCTTTCAAAAGCTTCACCTGATCGCGCACGTTCTCGACGACCTTGGGCGCAAGGCCCTCCGACGGCTCGTCGAGAAGAAGAAGGCGCGGATTGCCCATCAGCGAGCGGGCGATGGTCAGCATCTGCTGCTGGCCGCCGGAGAGCACGCCGCCCAGGCGGTTCGGGATTTCCTTGAGGTCCGGGAAGAGGGTGAAGACCCGCTCCTCGTCCCAGGCGTCGCGGCCATTGGCGGCGGGCCGGCGGGCGATGTCCTGGTTCTCCCAGACGGTCAGGTCCGGGAAGATGCGCCGTTCCTCCGGCACGAAGCCGATGCCGAGCTTGGAGATCTTATGCGCCGGCAGGCCGGCGATCTCGCGCCCCTCGAACTTGACGCTGCCCTGCTTCGGCCGGGTCAGGCCCATGATCGAGCGCATCGTCGTCGTCTTGCCGACGCCGTTCCGGCCGACCAGGGAGACGATCTCGCCCTCGTTCACGTCGAAGGTGATGCCGAACAGGACCTGCGACAGGCCGTAGCTCGTATGGATATTGGAGACTTCAAGCTGCGGCATCGGCGGCCTCGCCCAGATAGATGCGCCGGACTTCCGGATCGTTGCGGACCTCGTCCGGCAGGCCGCGGGCGATGATCTCGCCGTGGTGCAGCACCGAAATGCGGTCGGAGATGCCAAAGACGACGCCCATGTCGTGCTCCGTGAAGAGCAGGGTCAGGCCCCGCTCGCGGGTGATGCGGTCGACCAGGCGGATCGCCTCGTTGGTCTCCGACGGCGACATGCCGGCGGTCGGCTCGTCGAGCAGCAGCACGTCCGGATTTTCCGCGAGCGCGATGGCGAGTTCGAGCTGCTTTTGTTTGCCGTAGGCGAGTTCGCCCGCGGTCTCGGCCGCTTCCGCCCGAAGGCCGACGGTTTCGAGCAGCTGGTAGGTTTCCTCGACGTGCAGGTCGAAGCAGAGCTTGAACATCCGCGTCGTCTGGGCCTCGCGGCTCATCAGAGCGACCTGGACGTTCTCGAAGACGGTCATGCGCGGGAAGATGTTGATGCGCTGGAAGGACCGCGCGAGGCCGAGCTTCACCACCTTATGCGGCGCCATGCCGGTGATGTCCCGGCCGCGGAAACGGACTGTGCCCTTGGTCGGCGCCATGTGGCCGGTGATCAGATTGAAGAAGGTCGTCTTCCCGGCGCCGTTCGGGCCTATGATCGCGTGGCGCTCGCCCTCCTCCAGGTCGAAGGTCACGTCGCGGGTTGCGACGAAGCCGTCGAAGTCCTTCCAGAGGTTCTTGATCTCCAAGAGGGCGGTCATGTCGCGTCTCCCGTATCGACGGATTTTCCTCGGGCCTTCGCGGTCAGGCGGCGGCCGAGGCCGACCAGGCCGTCCGGCAGGAACAGCAGGATCACGAGCAGAATGACGCCGAGCACCGTCGGCCAGTATTCGGTGTACTGGTTGGTCAGCCGCTCCAGCATGAAGAGCGCGGCCGCGCCGATGATTGGCCCGAAGAAGGAATAGATGCCGCCGAGGAGCGTCATGATCAACACCTGGGCGGACTGGGTCCAGAACGCGCTTTCGACGTACATGCCCCGGTGCAGCATGCCGAACAGCACGCCCGCGACGCCGGCGAAGAACCCGGCGACGACGAAGGCCTGCCAACGCATCCGGCGCGTGTGGATGCCGACGAAGCCGGCGCGGCCCATGTTCTCCCGCACCGCGACGAGACTGCGGCCGAAGGCCGAATGCGTGATCAGCCAGAGCAGCGCGATCGAGACGACCACGGTGACGAGCGTGAAGTAGAAGAAGGCCGTGCGGTCGTCGATGAACGCCGGGATCGTGATGCCGACGAAGCCGTCGTCGCCGTTGGTCACCGAACGCCATTTGAAGGCGATCGCCCAGACCAGCATGGAAAAGGCCAGCGTCAGCATGGCGAAGTAGATGTCGGTCAGCCGCGTGCAGAAATAGGCGACGACGGCGGCGGTCAGCGACGCCAGTACGACGCCCGCGGCGAACGCGGGCAGCAGTGGCCAGCCATAGGTGGTCAACAGGATCGCGTTGACGTAGCCGCCGATGGCGAAATAGGCGGCGTGGCCGAAGCTGACATTGCCGGAATAGCCGATGATGACATTCAGCGAGAGCGCGAACAGCGCGAAGATCAGAATCTCGGTCACGAGGTCGATCAGATAGTCGGAGCCGATCAACGGCGTCAGCGCGCAGAGAATGACGGCGATCAGACAGGCCAGCTTGGCGGCGGCGGACAGCGGGGCGGTCATCGCTCAGTGCCCTCCCGCTTCCGGCTTGCCGAAGAGGCCCCACGGCCGGATCAGCAGCACGATCAGCAGCAGCATGAAGGCGAAGATGTCCTGCGCGTTCGGGAAAATGACCGAGCCGAAATTGAAGACGAGGCCATAAAGCAGCGCGCCGATGAACGAGCCCCAGAGGCTGCCGAGCCCGCCGACGATGACGATGACGAAGCAGTCGACGATCAGCGTCGCGTCCATGCCCGGCACCGGGCTGGAAAAGGGCGCGGCGAGCGCGCCGCCGAGGCCGGCGAGCGCAGAGCCGACGACGAAGACGCTGGTGTAGATCACCGGCACGTTGACGCCGAGCGCGGCCAGCATCTCCCGGTCCTGGGTCGCGGCGCGGGTCATGCGGCCCCAGCGCGTCTTCTCCGCGAACCAGTAGAGCACGATCAGGATGATCGGCCCGATGGCGCACAGCATCAGCCGGTAGGAGGGATATGACGAGATGCCGAGGTCGACGGCGCCCTTCAGGCTATCCGGGTAGGAGACGCTGTACTGGTCCGTGCCCCAGATCAGCTTCGCGACATCGCCCATGATCAGGACGATCGCGAAGGTCAGCAGCAGCTGCATCAGGTGCTCGGCGTCGTAGATCTGGCGGAAGAGCGTCCGCTCGATGACCACGGCGATGGCGCCGAGCGCCGCGGCCGAGGCGAGTGCGCC
>DAINCG010000240.1:4885-7484 GCA_036732525.1 Pseudomonadota bacterium
AGTTGATGACTTTCAGCACGCCGAAGATCAGCGACAGCCCGGCGGCGATGATGAACAGGTTCATCCCCTGGCTGACGGCGTTCATCAACTGGATGAACGCGAACTGCGGGTTGGTCAGCAGCACGGCCAGGCCGGGACTGAAGTCTCTTATCAGGTCGAGCATTGCGGCGATCCGACGGCGACAGACGAAACGGCCCCCGCCGCGCGACGGGCGGGGGCCATGGGTTCAGCCAGTTGAGAGCGCGCGGGCGCGCCGCGTCACTGGCTGATTTCGGCGGGGATGTACTCGACCGGGTCCATCACCTTGTAGGCGAAGCCTTCCTTATCGACCATCGGGCCCCAGAACTGCCCGGTGTTCGCCTGGTGGTCGGCGGCGTTGATGGTGCGCTCGCCGACCGGCGTGTCGATGGTCAGGCCTTCGAGCGCCTTGATCACCGCCTCGGCATCGGTGCCGCCGGCCTTCTTGACCGCTTCGGCGTAGAAATTGACGCCGATATAGGCGAGCACCGGCCACATCGGCGTTTCAGTGGTGCCGGACTTGGCCGCGACCTTCTCCTGGAACGCCTTATGGTTCGGGCTGACCGCGTGG
Organism: Pseudomonadota bacterium; assembly: GCA_036732525.1. Taxonomy (GTDB): domain Bacteria; phylum Pseudomonadota; class Alphaproteobacteria; order Bin95; family Bin95; genus VMCJ01. The sequence goes on from DAINCG010000240.1 coordinate 5,475, forward strand.
TACCAGAGTTCGTAGGTGTTCGAGATCACCTTGTCCGGATAGTCGGCGCCCATCTTGCCGGCGACCTCGTGGCTCGCGACCTCGCCGCCGGATATGAAGGCGTCGATCTGGTCGAAGAAGCCGAAGGGGGAGGCCTGCTGGGCGAAGTTGACGAAGTGTGAGCCCCACAGGCCGGAGGTGACGACCTTGCAGCCGGCGCCCATCAGCTGGGTGATGAAGACGTTGTAGTCGGTCGCGCCGAGCTTCGGCCATAGGTTGGCGACGACTTCGACGTCCGGCGCATGCCGCTTCAGGCCGGCCTCGATGCCCTTGCCCAGATCGTGGCCATAGGCATAGTCGAGCTGAATGTCGCAGATCTTCTTGGCGCCCGTCTTCGCGACGAGCTGGGCCATGGCGTCGCCTTCGAAGTCGGTGTTCGAGGCGGTCCGGAAGACGTGCGGATGCAGCTTCTCGGTCGTCATCTGAATGGTCTTCGGAATGGTCGCGATATAGATCACGCCTTCCTGTTTCGCGACCTCAGAGATCGCGAGGCCGACCGCCGAAGAGACGCCGCCGAACAGGACGTTAACGCCGTCCTTGGTGATCAGCTCCTTCGCGGCGGACGCGGCCGCCGACGGGTTCAATTTGCTGTCGCGGGCGAACGAGACGACCTTCCGGCCGTTGATGCCGCCGTTCGCGTTGAGCTCCTCGATCGCGAGATCGTGGCCGACCCGCCGTAGATCGCGCCGCCGCCGGACGTCGGGTAGAGCACGCCGACCTTGATATCCTGGGCGACGGCCGCGCCAGCCGTCAGGGCGACGGCCATGGCGGCCGCGCCTGTCATCATGCGCTTCATTCGTTTTCTCCCCGCTTTGCGGCGCTTGTTTGGCGGCGCCGCCTTAGTTGGCGCAGGGAGTATGCTGCGGCCCCGAAGCCTGCGTCAAATGGCTTCGCCGGGCGCCGACCGCCGCCGTTCGTAGAGGGCGATGGCGGCCGCCGTCGCGACGTTCAGGCTCTCGATTCCGGCGCCGATCGGAATGCGGACAAGGGCGTCGCAGCGCTCCGCGGTCAGGCGGCGGAGACCGCGGCCCTCCGCGCCGAGGACGAGGGCCGTCGGCCGGTCGAACGGCGCCGCCGCGAGCGGCGTCGTCGCCTCCCCGTCCAACCCGACCGTCCAGAAGCCGTTGGCCTTCAGCGCGTCGAGCGCGCGGGCGAGATTGGTCGCCTGGACATAGGGCACCTGCTCCAGCGCCCCGGCGGCGGCCTTGGCGAGCGCGCCGGTTTCCGGCGGCGCGCCGCGTTCGGTCGTCAGCACGGCCATCGCGCCGAAGGCCGCCGCCGCGCGGATCACTGCGCCGACATTGCGGGGGTCGCTCGCCTGGTCGAGCACGACGACGACGGCCGAATCGTCGACCGGTCGAAGCTCGGCCGGGTCCGGCGCATCGAGCGGCCTGACCGCGAGCGCGACGCCCTGGTGGACGGCGTCCGATCCGAACAGGCGGTCGAGCGCCTGCGGCTCCGCCTTGTCGATCGGCCAGGCCGAGTCGCCGCCCGCGGCGCGGAGCGCGTCGCCATGCGCTTCCAGAAAGGCGGGCGTCGCGCGGGCGCGCTCGATGCGCCGTGCGGGATTGGCGAGCGCTGCGAGGACGGCGTGCCGGCCGTAGAGCCAGATCGCGCCGCCGCCGGCGCCGGGCGTCCGCGGTCGGCCGCGCGGTCCGCCTTGCGGACGGGCGTCGCGCGGGGGGCGCCCCTGGCGGGGCGGCTGCGGTCGGGCGCGCTTGCGTCGTTCCATGATCCTGGGCACACTTCCATGAGGCGTCGAAGACGGTGCGTCCCGTCGGTTCGCGTCCGCGAGAGCGGGCGGCGGACGATCGGGCGCGATTGCTTGCCGACAAGTATTGACAAGGCGGGCCGGTGGCAACTATGTCTCCGCCCTCCCGGCTGATGCCTATCGGCCCGCGGAGGGGTGCCCGAGTGGTTAAAGGGGACGGGCTGTAAACCCGTTGGCTTTGCCTACGTTGGTTCGAATCC
>DAINCG010000241.1:0-2296 GCA_036732525.1 Pseudomonadota bacterium
ACGACCATCGGACGGACGCCGGCGGGCTCGGCGCATCCGGCCAGGCCCGCGAGCGCCAGAACGGCGTAAATTCGCTTGCGTCCGGCCGCTTGCGACATATTCTGCCCCCGCTTCGCCTTTCCGGACATGTCTACCGGCCGTCGTCCATAATTCAACCGCCGACGGAGACGCCAAGGAGGCGCCATATGCGCTGGACAGCCCTCGTCGCGGCCCTCTGCCTGCTCGCCGCCTGCCAGACGACACGCCAGGCCCGCCCCGTCGCCATCGCGCAGCCGGGCGACGACGCGCTCGCCTGCTCGGAGATCGCGACGATCCAGGCGAGCAACCGTCTGGAGGCCGCCCGCCTCGCCAAGCTCGATGAAGGGGTCGCCATCGGCAACGCCTTCGCGGTGACGCTGTCGCGGGCCTGGTTCTGGCCGGCCGTCTTCGGCGTGGACCTCTCCGACGCTGAGGAGATCGAGGTCCGCGCGCTCCACGACCGCAACCGGCGGCTGGAGGAGATCGCGCGGGCGAAGGGCTGCGTCGTCTCGGCCGAGTCCGTGAGCGGCCGGCTGACCGCGCCCGCCTGACGCCGTCAGAGCGGCGCCTTGGGCGCAAGGTTGAGCGTCCGCGCCGGGATTGCTGAAACACGGAGTTCGTTCTCGGATGGGCTTGATCGCGATCCTATTGGCGCTCGGCGGGCTTATCTTCCTTGCTTTTCGCGGCGCGTCGCTCCTGTTCCTGGCGCCGCTGATGGCGGTCCTGGCGGCCTTGCTTGGCGGCGGGATCCCGGCGCTTGGCGGCTACACGCAGATCTTCATGAGCGGCATGGGCGGCTTCGTCGTCGCCTATTTCCCCTTGTTCCTGCTGGGCGCGATTTTCGGCCGCCTCATGGATGACAGCGGCGCGGCCGCGTCGGTCGCTCGCTTCGTCACGCGCCAGTTGGGATGCGAGCGCGCGATCCTGGCTCTGGTGATGTGCTGCGCGATCCTGACCTATGGCGGCGTCTCGCTGTTCGTCGTCGCGTTCGCCGTCTTTCCCATCGCGACGGCGCTCTTCCGCGCCGGCGACATCCCGAAGCGTCTTATTCCGGCGGCGCTCACCCTTGGCGCCTTTACGTTCACGATGTCAGCCCTTCCGGGAACGCCCGCCATCCAGAACGCCATTCCCATGCCGTTTTTTGGCACGACCGCCTTCGCCGCGCCCGGCCTCGGCGTGATCGCCGGGCTCATCATGCTGACGTTCGGCGTCGCCTGGCTCAATCGACGGGCCCGGCTGGCGAAAGCGGCCGGCGAGGGGTATGGGCGTCATGACGACGGCCTGCCCGCCGCGGATGCGCGGACCGCCGAAGGGGCCATCCGGGATGGCTTCGACCTGCGCGAAATCGGGACGGCGCCGGGCGATCGGGCCGGGCCGCCGCCGCTATGGCTGTCGTTGCTGCCGGTCGTCGTCGTCGTCCTCGTCAATCTGGCTTTCGTTCAGGCCGTCGCTCCGAGGCTCGACGTTTCCTATCTCGCGACGCCGGCCTATGGCGAGACGACGATCGAGGCGGTCCGAGGGCTTTGGTCGATCATCGTCGCCCTCGTCAGCGCGATCCTCGTGCTGATCGCGACGAACTTTCGGCGCATTCCAAGACTGGCGGAAAGCCTCAACGGCGGCGCCAATGCGGCGGTCATTCCCATCGCCAACACGGCGAGTCTCGTGGGATTCGGCAGCGTCATCGCCGCCATGCCGGCGTTCGACGCAATCGGCATGACGCTGACGAACCTTGGCGCGTTCAACCCTCTGGTCTCCTTGTCGGTCGCCGTGAATGTGCTGAGCGCCGTAACGGGGTCGGCGTCGGGCGGCATGAGCATCGCGCTCGACAGTCTTGGGCCGACCTACGTCGAGCTTGCGCGGGCCCAGGGCGTCTCGCTCGAAGCCATGCATCGCGTGACGTCGATCTCCTCGGGCGCCCTCGACGCCCTGCCGCACAACGGGGCGGTCATCACGGTGCTGGGCATCTGCAAGCTGGGGCACCGCGACTCATACGCGGACATCTTCGTCGTGGCGGTCATCGGGCCGCTTGTCGCGCTCGCTTGCATACTTGCGCTGGCGACGTTCGTCGGGACGTTCTGACCGGGCGGGACCGCGGGCGCGCGGCTGCTCCGGAGGACGTCGGCTAAGGCGTCGCGAGGACGAAGCGGGCGAGCGCGGTCTTGTCGTCGAGGGTTCGCATGACGGTCTGGGCGGTCGGCGCTTCGAGGCCGAGCGCCCGGACGTCCGGGGCGGACGCGGCGTCGGCCGTCAAGGATGCGCTGGCGCTGGTGCGCATGGA
>DAINCG010000241.1:2308-2532 GCA_036732525.1 Pseudomonadota bacterium
GCTCCGCCACGGCGGCGGGGGAGGGCGTGAAGCCGAGTTCGCGGAACATCTTGGCGGTCGGCCCCTTGATCGCTTCGCCCGCGACGATCGGCGAGACCGCGACGACCCGCGCCGGGGCCGCCTGCAAGGCGTCGCGGACGCCCGGCACGGCCAGGATCGGGTCGATCGAGATAAAGGGGTTCGACGGACAGACGACGATGCGGTCGGCCGCGGCGATCGCGTCC
>DAINCG010000241.1:2542-6984 GCA_036732525.1 Pseudomonadota bacterium
GCCGGGCGCGGGGGCGGCCGCCTCGGCGCCGGCGAAGCGGAAGCCGGTCACGATGGGCGCCGCCTGCCGCTCGACGAAATAGCGCTGGAAGGGCAGGGGGCCGTGCTCGACCGTCTCGACCGTCGTCGGGATCGGCCGGTCGCTCATCGGCAGGATGCGGGCGGCGATGCCGAGGCGGCGGCGGATCGCGTCGGTCGCGGCCGACAGCGTCTCGCCGGCGTCGAGCCGGTCCCGGCGCAGCACATGCATGGCGAGGTCGCGGTCGCCCAAGTTGAACCAGGTCTCGCCGCCGAGCCGGCCAAGCGCCGCCATGAAGCCCCAGGTCTCGCCGGCGAGGCCCCAGCCGCGCGTCTCGTCGTTGAGGCCGGCGAGCGTGTAGACCAGCGTGTCGATGTCCGGCGAAACCGGCAGGCCGTGATGCACGAAGTCGTCGCCGGTGTTGGCGATCAGCGTGAGGTCGCCGGCGTCGAGGGTCCGGTCGAGGCCGAGCGCCAGCTTGGCCCCGCCGACGCCGCCGGAAAGGGCGACGACCTTCACCGGAACAGGTCCTCGCTGGACGGCCTGACCAGGTCGGCGCCCGACTGGCCTTCGCCCACGACCGCGAGGCCGCGCAGCACGGCGACCGGCGTGCCCTCCGCCGCCTCGCCGATCAGGATGTTGGCGGCGGCCGCGAGTTCGTCGCCGACGCCGACGATGGAGACCTTGAGCTCGCGGCCCTGCCGGTCGAGCTGGCCGCGGATGTCGTCGACCGTGCGCACGCCGGCGGCGCCGAGCGCGAGGCCGACCGTGCCGACCCGCCAAGCGCGGCCGACGCTGTCGGCGACGATCACGCCGACCGGGCCGCCATAGCGGTTTTCCAGGCCGGCGCGAATGCGGGCGGCGGACGCGTCGGGGTCGACGGGCAGCATCAGCACCCGCTCGCCCTCCTTGCCTTCGATATTGGACTGGTCCGCGCCGGCGTTCGCCATGACCCAGCCGCGCTTGTGTTCGACGACCAGCAGGTTCGGGCGCCAGCGCAGCACTGCGTTGGACTCGTTCAGGATCGCCTGCACGAGGCGCGGGTCCTTGCCCGTCTTCTCCGCCCAGGCATGGGCCGCGTCGCCCGGCGTGACGGCGGCGAGCTCCACGTACCGGCCCTCCGCCTTCGAGACGATCTTCTGCGCGACGACGACGACGTCGCCGGCTTCCAGGGCGCGGCCGGAACGTTCGAGCGCTTGGGCGACGTGGTCCGCGACGTCGTCGCCGGCGCGCACTTCCGGAATGCCTTCGAGCGCGAAGGCGGTCAGCGAACGGGACATGGCCGGCGGTCTCCTCAGGCGGCGAGGGCGAGCGCCTGCCCGCCGTCCCAGATCATGCGCAGGGCGACGTAGACGATCAACGCCAACCCGACATACGCGATCCAGCGATTGCGCTCGAGCATGCGGGCGATCCAGGCGGCCGCCAGGCCCATCAGCGCGATGGAAAGCAGCAGGCCGAACGCCATGATGTAGGGATGCTCGTGCGCGGCCCCGGCGACGGCCAGCACGTTGTCGAGCGACATGGTGAGGTCGGCGACCAGGATCTGGATGACCGCCTGCCGCAGGGTCTTGGTCTCGCCGACGCCGGAAGGGCCGGCGACGTCGCCGACGTCCTCGCCGTCCGCTTCGGCGAGCGCGACGGACGCGGCGGCGTGCTCGCGCGCCGTCTCGCGCAGTTCGCGCCAGAGCTTCCAGGCGACCCACAGCAGCAGCACGCCGCCCGCCGCCATCAATCCGACGATCGTCATCAATTGGGCGGCGACCAGGGCGAAGCCGATGCGCATCAGCATCGCCGCGAGAATGCCGATCAGGATGGCGCGGCCGCGCAGATCGCGCGGCAGGCCGGCGGCCGCCATGCCGACTACCACAGCGTTGTCGCCGGCGAGCACGATGTCGATCCCGATGACCGTGGCGAGCGCGGTCAACTGACTCATCAGAGCGGGATCGAACATATGAACGCCTTGGACAGGAAACGAATCGGACGGGACTCTGACGAATGTGGGCGTTTCGCCACGGAATTTGAAGGCGCGGCGCCCGCGGGGCCAAACATCGTTTCGGCTTCGGGTTGCCACGGCGCCGCGATGCAATACTGTTGCTGCCTCCCTACCACGCGCTTCAGGAGGAAGACATGCGCAAGATGCTCGCGGCCCTCGCCGTCGTCGCCGTGACGTTCCCGGGATTGGCCGCCGCCGACGCGCTGGTCCGGAAGCAGAGCCCCTATTCCGTCGCGGACACCCTCGACCGCCTCGCCAAGATCGTCGGCGAGAAGGGCGCGACGGTCTTCGCGCGCATCGACCACGCCGGCGGGGCGGCGAAGATCGGCTCGGAGCTTCGGCCGACCCAGACGCTGATCTTCGGCAACCCGAAGCTCGGCACGCCGATCATGCAAAGGGCGCAGGAGGCGGGCCTCGACCTGCCGCTCCGCGTGCTCGCCTACGAGGCCGCCGACGGCAAGGTCTGGCTGGCCTACCGCGCCCCGACCGCCATGGGCATGACCCACGGCCTCGCCATCGACGCCGAGGAAACCGTCCGCGTCGCCAAGGCGATCGACGGCCTGACCAACGCGGCGGTCGCCGAGTAGGGGAATCTTTCAGTCGGCGGAAAGTGGCGTCCCCGGCAGGATTCGAACCTGCGGCCCCAGGATTAGGAATCCTGTGCTCTATCCGACTGAGCTACGGGGACGTCAGCCTGCCCGGCACCTTACCGGCTTTCCGTCGGAGGGTCGAGCATGGGCGCCCGCCGATTGACTTCCGGCTCAGCCTCTCTAGGGTCCCGGTCTGCGGGTCTTCGGACTGATCGTTACTGCGTACTTTGGCGACGCCGCACAGCGGCGCCTTCCTTGGGCTCAGCGGCGCTCTGCTGAAGCTCTCCGGCGCTGGCCCGTCACTGGGGCGGACCGGTCGTCCAACGGAAGGAACAGGCGATGCCAAAGGGTACGGTCAAGTGGTTCAACGCCACGAAGGGTTACGGCTTCATCGAGCCGGCGGAAGGCGGCAAGGACGTCTTCGTCCACATCTCGGCGCTTGAGCGCGCGGGGCTGCGTTCGCTGCAGGACGGGCAGGCCGTCGAGTATGAACTCGGCCAGGATCCGCGCGGCCGCATGTCGGCGGAGAACATCGTCGTCGAAGGCTGACCCCATGGCCTCTCTCCGCGGGAGGGGGCCGGTTGGCTAAATTCCGGATGCACGCGGTCTACGACCGGGCATTCCGATGGACGCTCGGTCGATTGCCGTATTTCCGGCGCTGGTCGCCGGACATCAAGGTCTTTCCGAACACCGAGCCGACCATGCTCGCGGCGCTGCGCGACTATCGGGCGACCCGGGCTCTTTCCAGCGAGGGGGCCGGCGAACCGCCCACGTTCCTCGATGTCGGCGCCCGGCAGGCGGAGCGGGCGCACTTCGCCGAAGGTTTCCGCTATGTCGGCATGGATATCGAGCCGGCCGGCCCGGAGGTCGTCCAGGGCGATATCTGCGCCTGCCCGGAAATCGCGGACGCGAGCTTCGACGTCGTCTTTTCCCTCGATGTGTTCGAACACCTGGAGCGGCCGTGGGACGCGGCGGCCGAATGCGTGCGCATCGCGAAGCCGGGCGGGCTTCTGATCCACCGCACGCTGTTCGCCTATCGCTATCACCCCTACCCGATCGACTACTGGCGCTTCAGCTCCCAGGGGCTCGAGTCGCTCTTCCTGCGCACCGGCGCGGTCGAAACCGTCGACAAGGGCTATGAGTTGCTGCACCGCCGGGCCGACCGGCGCGGCAACGGCCTGCGCGACCGGCCGCCGATCGACTGGCTGGGCGGCTTCCGGGAGAACTGGCGCGTGCTCTATATCGGCCGGAAGACCGAGAGCGGTTAAGCGGCCTGCCGACTGGGATCGGCCGGGTCGTAGCCGAGCACCGGAGAGAGCCACCGTTCCGCCTGCGCGAGGTCCACGCCCTTGCGGCGGGCATAGTCCTCGGCCTGGTCGCGCTCGACCCGGGAGACGCCGAAATAGCGGGATTCCGGGTGGGCGAAGTACCAGCCCGAAACCGAGGCGCCCGGCGTCATCGCGAAGCTGTTGGTGAGCGAGACGCCGGCGAGGCCCGGCGCGTCGAGGAGGCCGAACAGCATCTGCTTTTCCGAATGATCGGGGCAGGCCGGGTAGCCGGGGGCCGGGCGAATGCCCTGGTAGCGCTCGCGGATCAGGTTGGCGTTGTCGAGCGCCTCGTTGGGCGCATAGCCCCAGAACTCCTTGCGGACGCGCTCGTGCAGTCGTTCGGCGAATGCCTCGGCGAGACGGTCGGCGAGCGCCTTGAGCAGGATCGCATTGTAATCATCGCGCGCCCGCTCATAGTCCTTGGCGATCGCGTCGGTCTCCGGCCCGGACGTCACGGCGAAGCCGCCGACATAGTCGCGGATGTCCGTGTCGGCGCCGGCAATGAAGTCGGCC
>DAINCG010000241.1:6994-7480 GCA_036732525.1 Pseudomonadota bacterium
ATTCGTGCGGCTGCCCTTCGCGCTTCAGCGTCTGCTGGCGCAGGCAGTGGATGTGGCCGACGGTCATCCGCCGGTCGTCCTCCGCGTAGAGCGCGATGTCGTCGCCGACCCGGGCGGCCGGCCAGAAGCCGACCACGCCGGCCGGCGTCAGCCACTTCTCGTCGACAATGCGGGCGAGCATCTTCTCCGCGTCGGCGAAGAGGTCCCGGGCGACCTCGCCGACCTTGGGGTCGTCGAGGATGCGCGGGAACGTTCCCGCAAGCTCCCAAGTGCGGAAGAACGGCGTCCAGTCGATCCGATCGGCCAGTTCGCCAAGCGGATAGTCCGGCAGCGCCTGGCGGCCGAGGAAGCGCGGTCGGGCCGGCGCATAGTTCGTGAAATCGACGACGCGGGCCTTGCGGCGCGCCTCTTCGATGGGCACGCGGCGCACTTCGCGACCGCCGGCGCGCTTCTGGCGGATTTCCTCATACTCGGCCGCGATGTCCT
>DAINCG010000242.1:0-5426 GCA_036732525.1 Pseudomonadota bacterium
CGTATGAGATACGGTCGGGGTCGACGTCCGCCTCTTCAATGGGAGCGGCGCCGGCGGCGAGGCGGCGGGCGACGTGCTGAGTCAGGTCGAGAACGTCGTCGGGGGCTCCGGCGGCGACTTCATCGCCGGCAACTCGGCGGCGAACTATCTGCGCGGCGGCGGCGGCGGCGACCAGTTGCGCGGCGGCAGCGCAAACGACTGGCTTCAGGGCGGGTCGGGCGACGATATCATCGATGGGCAAAACGACGACGACACCGTCGAGGGCGGCGCCGGCGGCGATACCATGGTCGGCGGCGCAGGCCGCGACACGCTGAGCTATGCCGGCGATACGTCGGGGGTGAGCGTCCGTCTCTTCAACGGGGCCGTCAGCGGCGGCGACGCCGCCGGGGACAGCTTCTCCGGCTTCGAGAACCTGTTTGGCGGGTCGGCCAACGACTATCTGGTCGGCGACGCCTTCGCCAACCAGATCCGCGGCGAGGCTGGCAACGACCAGGTGCGCGGCGGCAGCGGCAACGACGTGCTGCGCGGCGGGGCCGGCAACGACCTCTATATGGGCGGCGCGGACGCCGATCGGTTCGTCTTCGACACGGCGTTCGACGCCGGCGACCGGATTATCGATTTCAGCGCGGCGGAAGGCGACCGGATCCTGCTGGACGATGCGCTGTTTGCCGCGCTCGCGACGTCCGGCAGTTCGTCGGGAACGCCGCTGGCGGCCGCGGAATTCACGATGGGCGCAGCCGCCACGACCGCGGCGCATCGGATCGTCGCGACGGTCGACGGCGCGGATCTGCGCCTCTTCTACGACGCCGACGGGTCGGGCGGCGGCGGTGCCGTCGCGTTTGGCCTGGTCGAAGGCGTCGGCGCCCTGACGGCCGGCGATTTCTTCGTGATTTGAGGCGGGCAGGGCGTTGTCCGCGAATGTCTGCCGAGGTTCCGAAAATTTGTCGGCATTCCCGATAACGCTCCGTCCACAGATGCCTGGTATTCTCCGGGACATGGATGCTTTGGCGGGAGTCGAGTATGGGTCGGGTTTTGACATGGGCCGGCTTTTGGCTGCTCGTCGCCGCCTGTGCGATGGCCTTTGGCGGCATGCATATGGGCTTTGCCGTCAGTCCCGAGAAGGCGACAGTGTTCTTTGTCGCGTCCGGCGCCCTGCTGGTCACGCTGGGACTCCTCGTCTGTGCGTTTCCCAGCCGGCGTCGGGCCGCTCCAGGCCGTTATGCGTCCGCGCACGCGCCCAGGCGGGCCGTCAGCTAGGCCTGCTTGCGGGTTAATGATATCTTTACGCAAATTGTCGTTCTTGACCTGAACGACACCATTGCGTGAGACCGTGATGCGTTATCGCGGCCAACATAAACTGGGCTGTCTCGCGCCGGCTGTCGAGCGGACGGGGTGGATCGCGGCTGGCGGCGTCGATGGGTCGTCCGAGGATATAACGCGCCAATTGCCGCGTCCGTCCGGCGACGAACTTGAGCGGCTCGAAGGTTTCGCGGCCGCGTCGAACGGCTGGTTTTGGGAAACCGACGCGGACCACCGATTCACCTTCATGTCGCAGTCCGTGTTCGATGTCGTCGGCGTCCGGCCTGAATGGCACTATGGCAAGACCCGACAGGAAATCGGCGTGCCTGCGTCCGTCTCGACCGCCGATTGGAACGCGCACCTGCAGACGATGCAGGAGAGGCGGCCGTTCCGGAATTTCACATTCTTGCGTGCGGGCCCGAGCGGCGACCAATGGCTCCGGACGAGCGGCAACCCCGTATTCGACGAAGACGGCGTGTTCCTCGGCTATCGCGGAGTTGCGGCAGACATCACGGCGGAGATCGAGGCGCTGCAACGCGCGAACCAGCTTGCCGATGACATTGACGCGCATCGCGGCCGACAGCAGGAATTGATCGAAGCCGTCAATCGCCTGAACGCATCCAACCTCGAGCAGCGTCAGCTGAGCCGATCCCTTGCGCATGACCTGAAGAGCCCGATCGCCGCGGTGCTCGGCGTGCTTGATGCGCTTCGCGGCTCACGCGCCATCCTGCGCGACGCGTCGGCGCGCGAATACCTTGAGATGTGCGCGGCTTCGCTCAGCCGAATGCTCGACAAGATCTCGGAAGCGGCGGAGGCGGCGGTCGGCGGTCGAGACGAAGACAGGTCGGTCGACCTGAACGCGGTTCTTCGCGATATCGTTTCCGACCTCCGCCTCAACCTGGAACTGCTCGGCGGCGAAGTCGACATGACGGAGCTGCCGGAAGTGCGCGGCGACCCGCGCGTCATCAAAGCGATCTTCCATAATCTCCTGTCGAACGCGATCAAATATCGGTCGATGTCTCGGGCGCTGCGAGTGCACGTCTCCGCCAGACCGGCGGACCGGGACGGCATGGTCGAAGTGGCCGTCGCCGACAACGGCCGCGGCGTCCTCGCCAGCGAAATCGACCGGATTTTCGAGCCGGGTTTCAGGGGATCGAATGTCGGGGACGCCGAAGGCGCGGGCGCCGGTCTCGACTATGTGCGCTCGGCAGCCCAGCTCCTGGGCGGGGACGTCCTGGCCGAGCGCCGAACCGACGGCACGACCTTTGTTGTTCGCGCGCCGTCCGCTGTGTCCAGTTCGTTACGCCGCTTGGCTGATTGACCAAGCGAAACGAGCGTTTTCAACGACCTCAACATATTTTTGTGAGATGATCCCGGGATGCAGGCTCCTGCCATGCCTAGACTCGGTCGTGTCGACCATTCGTTGCTGCGTCGCGCGCAGTGGCGGCAGATGCTGCACGCTCTGCGCTGGCCGCTGGGCTGCTTGCGGGCGCGACGATGGCTGCGCCGCCGTTTGGCTTGGCGCGCTGCTGCTGCTGACCTTGGTGCGCGCGATTACCCTGTGTCGCTATGGCCGCACGGCGGTTGTGGGCCGCATGCCCGAAAAAGCGCGGATCGTCTTGCTGGCGGGGCTCGCAGCATCGGGGGTTCTTTGGGGGGCGGCCGCGATCTGGTTGATGCCGGATCATGATTTCGCGGGCCAGGCGATCATGTGCTTTTTCGCGGCTGGCATGACGGCAGGCGCCGCTGCGTCGGTCAACGCCGTACGCTTGGCGTTTGAGCTGTTCTCCGCGCCCTTGCTCCTGATGCTGACAGCGGAGTTGGCGCTTCAGGACGAGAGCGCCGCCTACTTCATGTCGGTCGCGGTGCTGGTCTTTGCCGTCATCATGTTCGGCGTCGCGCGGAGCGGCCGGCGGCAGCTTGAAGAGGCGCGGACGCTCTGGCTCGCAAATCGCCGCCTGCGTATTGGCCTGTTGCGGGCGCGCTACCGCGCGGCGACGGCGCGACGCCGGGCGAACGCGTTGAGCGCGGAAATGGAGCAGGCCGAGGCGCAGATGGCGAACCGGTCGATGGTGCTCGCCACTGTAAGCCATGAACTCCGTACGCCACTGAACGCCGTCATTGGCTTTTCGGACATGATCGCCGACGAATTCTACGGGTCGGTGGGCGACCCGCGCTATCGGTCCTATGCGCAGGACATTCGGCAGAGCGCGCTGCATTTGCGCTCCCTGATCGAGGATCTGCTGACGATGTCGCGCTGGCAGGTCGGCCGGGCCGATCTGGAACTGGAGACCGTGCCGGTAAAAAACGCCTGTTCGGAGGCGATGCGCGAGTTTGCGATGTCGCACTCGCAGGAAGCGAGCCGGCTGGTCCGCGATGTCGAACCGGATGATCTGGCCATCCATGTCGACCGGCGGCTGGTGTACCAGATTGTTCGGAACCTTATCGAGAACGCCCTCAAATTTTCCGACCCCGGCACGCCGATCCGCGTCGAAGGACGGCCGGAGGGCGCTGATTTGGCGCGGATTCGGGTAGTGAACCATGGTCCGACGATCCCGCAGGACAAGATCGATTCGATCCTCGAACCGTTCGTGCAAGGCGGCGGCAATGCGCCGAGGAGCGGGGGAGTCGGACTTGGCCTCGCGCTGGTCAAGCAGTTCGCCGAATTGCTCGGCGGCCGGATCGAGGTCGAGAACCGCGAAGGCGAAGGCGTCGCCGTCAGCGTTATCCTGCCGCGGCCCTAGAGCAGGATCGTCTTAGGTAGCAACGTTTCGCGCGTCATAGCTCGCCTTCGACAAGGAGCCGGCCGCACAGCGATGGGGCCCATCGGAAGCGATCGGCGACGCGGCTCGAAGGCGAGCTATGGCGCGCCCGAAGGGTGGCGCAGAGCCGCCCCTTGGGTGCGTCGCGACGCTTGCCCGATGCCCCGCATCGCGCGGCGCGCCAGTCCTGCTCCAGTCGGCCGTCGCCACCTGAAAGCAGAAACGCCGGCCCCCAGATGGCCGGCGTTCCGTATAGTCGGCCTGGTCGCCGCGTCGGTCAGTCGGGCATATCCTTCGGACGCCACAGCATGACCGCAATCAGGCTGATCACCACCATGCAAGGCGCGGCGACTTCCTGAACAAGATTCGGGTGCGGAATGTGCTGCGCAAAGCTCGGCACATACATAACGCCAAGAAGAAACGTAAGCGCTAGCGCGCCAAGCGACACAACAACTTTGAGCATCCTGCTTCTCCACCTCGGGTGATTGCGTAAAACTGTCCTGGTTCTACGGCGCTCTGCAGACTTGTTTGCGAAAAGCGCGACTGGAGTAGAACGCCAGGGTGTTGGTAAAGCAATATGCTTATCGGCAGGTAAACGCAGCGCCATGGCGATTCACCATCTTGCGCGCGACGGAAATTCCGCCTTGGCCCGTTATGCTATTGAGTTTGGACGTCAACGACCGAGGGCCGCCAGCCGGCATGGCAGTAAGTCGCGCGCATGACATCGCCGCTGACGCCGCGCTTATGCGACGGCTCGCGGCCGGCGAGGAGGCCGCGGCGCGGACGCTGGTCGACCGTTACGCGCGGCCGATCGCGCGGTTCGCCGCGGGCATCCTCAATGACGCGGCCGAGGGCGAGGATATCGCGCATGAGGCGATCATGCGGCTGTGGCGGAACGCTTCGGAGTGGCGGCCGGAGGGCGTGATCTTCGGTTGGCTGCGGCGGAGCGCCTACACGTTGGCGATCGACCGGTTGCGGAAGTCGGGGCGACTGGTCGGAGAGGATGGGATGGAAGCGGCGGCGGCGATGGAGGACCACCGGGAGAGCCCCGAAGGCGCGGCCTTCGGCCGGGAGGTCGGGGCGGCCATCGATGCGGCGCTCGCACGATTGCCGGAGCGCCAGCGCGCTGCCGTGCTTCTGGCGCATGTGGACGGATTGTCGGGCGTTGAGATCGCAGAGGCGCTCGAAACGTCCGCGGAAGCGATCGAATCCCTGCTGGCGCGCGCCAGGCGCAGCCTCAGGGCGGATCTGGATACAACATATCGGGATGCGCGCGGCGAAGGCGTCGCGCGGAGGAGGGCGACGGCATGAGCAGGAACACGAACGAACTGGCGAACCGCATGCTGGACGCCTATGGCGGGCGCA
>DAINCG010000242.1:5450-7472 GCA_036732525.1 Pseudomonadota bacterium
CCGGGCGGGGGGCGGGCGTCCGTGCGCTGCTGCTTGACGAGGACTTCCGGCGCCGTCGGCGGCAGGCGTTGGCGCTCGATGCGGAGATTGAGACGGCCGGGCCGCGGCTTGCGGACGACGGGCGGCTCGAGCGTCGCTTGCTCTCTGCGATGGGCGTCGCCGAAGCGCCGCGGCGGGCAGGGTTCAATATGCTGGGCGCCGGAGCGTTGGCGGCCGCCAGCCTGTGCTTCGGTCTCGCCGTCGGCGCGCTCTACGGCCCGGACGCGATCGCGCCCGATGACTATGCCGGCCTTTCGGAATCCTCCTGGGTCGGCGAGGTCGGCGACGACTTCATGGATGAGGATATCGGCTGATGCGCTGGTTCGCCCAACCGCGCCCATGGCTTTTGCTGGCCTCGCTTGCGGTGAACATCTTCTTCGTTGCGGCGATCGGGGCGTCGCTGGCGTTCGACCAGTTCGGCAAGCCGCATTACCCGCCGCCGGTGCGACATCTCTTGCGCGCGGCGGGCGACGAAGCGAAGCCGCAGATCGACCGCGCCCTCGAAGCGCGGCGCGACGAGACGCGCGCGGCTGTCGATCGTCTGAAGCAGTCCCGCGAGGACTTTCGTCGTGCGATGACGGCGGACCCGGTGGACCTGGCGGGCCTGCAGGCTTCGATGGACGCCCGGACCGCCGCTCGCATTGAGCTTTCGCGTCTCATGGGCGAAGTCCTGCTGGAAGTCGCGCCGACGCTGCCGCAGGAAAAGCGACAAGAGTTGGTCGACCGTCCCTGGCGGCGCAAGAAGGACCGGGATCGCGAAAAGGATGATTAGATCCGCAGGCGTTCTAGCCGGGCGCGTAGCGGCAGGGGGCCGGTTCGAACCGACCGGCCTTTAGCTGTTCCGCCAGTTCGCGTTTCAGGATCTTGCCCGAGGCGGTCAGTGGGAACTCAGGCAGCACGATGAAATATTCCGGCATGTGGTTGCGCGAAAGGCCGCCAGCGGCGAGATGGGCCAGCGCTTCGTCGGCGGTCGGCGCCGCCGCCCCGTCCGCGACCATGATCGCGAGGCAGACCTTCTCGCCGAGCCGCTCATCGGGCGCGGGGAAGGCGGCGGCCTTGGCGATTGCGGGGTGTGCGACCGCGATATCTTCGATCTTCGCCGGATGGATGTTGTGGCCGCCACGGATGATGATGTCCTTGAGGCGCCCTGTGACCTCCAGATTGCCGTCGCCGTCGATCCGACCGAGATCGCCCGACAGAAACCAGCCGTCCCGGTTGAACGACGCCGCCGTCGCCGCCTGATCCGCGAAATATCCGAGCATCAGGCAGGCGCCGTGGCCGGCGATCTGGCCGATCTCGCCAGGCGCGGCGTCCCGGTCCGGGTCGGCCTGATCGACGATCTTGATCGCGTAAGCCGGTCCGCCGCGGCCGCAGGTCCGGGTGATCACCGAGTCCGGGTCGGTCGGCTTGGTATACTGGTGAGAGGAGTTTTCGCTCATCCCGTAGACGTTCTGCGGATATATCGACTGGGCCCGAAAACGCTCCGCGACTGCGGGCGGGATCGGCGCGCCGGCCATATAGAACACCTTTACGTCGCCGATACGATCTATCCCGCGCCGGCGTTGCTCGGCCTGGATGTCCATGGCGTGGGTCGGCACGCCCATGACGTAGGTCGCGCCGGTCTCGACGATCCAGTCGAGCGCGGTCATCCCGGCCGGCGGATCGTTCAGCGCCAACTCGCCGCCGCAGGCCATGATCTGCGCAAGGCCGACCCAGGCGATATGGTGGGTGAGGGGCGAAAGCGTCAGGAGGACCGTCGACGTATCGTGGCCCCAGTCGCGCACCATGTCCCGCGCGTTGGCGAGCAGCGTGTTGGCGGAATGCGTGACGCCCTTCGGCTTGCCGGTCGTGCCGGAAGTGAACGCCAGATAGCAGACCGCGTCCGGGTCGTCGCGCTTCGCCGCCGGCGCAGGCGGCGGGCGGTCGAGGTCGCCGGCCGTAGCCCGGCCGGCCGGGAGGCAGAAAATGTGCGCGATCTCCGAT
>DAINCG010000243.1:0-7415 GCA_036732525.1 Pseudomonadota bacterium
CGTAATATGGATGCAGGGAGTCGACCGGGACGGAGAGGATCTTCTCGTCCATCCAGGCTTCGTCCTCCAGCAGGAGCGCGCCGATGGGCCGGGCGCGCACGACCGAGCCCGGGATGACTTGCGTGCGGCCGGCGACCAGCACGTCGACCGGGTCGCCGTCCTCGGCGAGGGTGTGCGGCACGAAGCCGTAGTTGCAGGGATAGTACATCGCCGTGTGGAGGAAGCGGTCGACGAAGAGGGCGCCGGACGCCTTGTCGACCTCATACTTCACCGGCTCCCCGCCCAGCGGGATTTCGATGATCACGTTGAGGTCCCAGGGCGGATTCCGCCCTGCGGGAATGGCGTTCACGTTCATGGCGTCCTGACCTCTCGTCCCGCGGCCCGTCGCCGCCGCCGTCGGTTAGCACGGCGGCGGCCAGGCCGTCACGCGAAGACAACCCAATCGTCAGAACTCAGGAGGCGGCGCGATGCCCGAAGACAAGTACAATCCGTTGTTGGCGTAGAATTTTAATCGTCCGATTCTCGTGCGCGAGAAGCGGACGATGTTCCTCCGCCGGGGCCGCGCCCACGACTGCCCATTGCACGCCGCCGTCCCGCGCTAGCTGTTGCGCCGAAGCGATGCGACATGTGCAAGCGCCGCATCGCGGGACGGGAAGAGGTCCGGGTCCGGGTCCATCGCCGCCGCCGTTTCCGGGCTCGCTGCGTAGCGGCTGGTCGAGAGAGCGTAGTTGACGTTCGCCTTCTTGCCGCGATGCGCGAATGCGACCCAGGCCTCCGGCCAGACGCGGCAGTCGCGGAAGTTGACGACGAAATGCCACTTCCGGCCCGTCGCCTCCACGGCCTCGTCGATCACGTCGTAGAAGGCGTTCACCATGGCCGAGTCCTCGAACAGGAAGTCGCTGAAATCGACTTCCAGCACCTCCAGCTCCTTCAGGAAGGTCATGCGGTCCCGATAGGCGAGATAGGCGTCGTCGGGGAGGCGCCCCGACTTCGTGCGGGTCGGCGCGGGCTGCGGTTCGGCATAGACCGTCTCGGCGAGCGACGCGACGCCGCGGCCGAGCCTGGCGCATTCGCGGAGGGCCACCTCGACGAAACGGCGATGCTCCTCCGGCGTGAGGTCCGGACAGTCGCGCAACACTTCGAGGCAGCCACGCATTGCCGCAAGCGGCGCCACGAAGTCGTCCTCCAGGCGCGTGTTCAACGTCGCCTGCGGGCTCGGTCCCGATCCGGTCTCGTTCATTTCCAGCCCCATCGCGCCGGCTTTCCTGGCGGGCGCGCCGTTTACAGCCAATGTCGGGCTTTGGCGTCAAGGCGTCAACAACTAACGGAAAGCACTGAATTATTCTGTGGCGATTTGAACAGGCTTGCTGGCTTCGATGTAAATTCTTGACCGTTCGCGCCGCATGCGGTCGACCTGCGCCGAGAGGGACATTGCGGCGGCGCCGGAATCGTCGTCCAATTCGGTCAACGCCCGCATGTGACGGGCGGTCGACAGCCACGGGGAGGAGAGGCCGTGCCGAAGCGCGTCCTTTTGGCGGAGGACGAGCCCAACATCGTCGCCTCGCTCGAGTTTTTGCTGGAGCGGGCAGGCTTTGCCGTGACGGTCAAGGACAACGGACGTGCGGCGCTGGACGAAGCGCTGGCGCGGCCGCCCGATCTTCTGATCCTCGACGTGATGTTGCCGGAGCTCGATGGGCTCGAGATCCTGCGCCGCGTGCGGGCGGCCCCGACGGCGTCCGCGACGCCCATCATCATGCTGACGGCGAAGGGCGCCCGCGAAACGCAGGAGACCGCGCTCGCCGCCCGCGCCGACGTCTTCATCACCAAGCCGTTTGCAAATGCCGACGTGATCGCGGCGGCCGCACGCCTGACCGGCGGCGACGCCTGAGGAGGATGCGCCTGTGAACGACATTGAGACCCGCGCCCCGGCGATGAACGCCGTGGCGGCGCCCGACGCCCGGCTTGAAAAGGTCGCCGGCGGCTTCGCGTTCACGGAAGGGCCGATCTGGCATCCCGAAGAGCGCGCGCTGATCTTCAGCGACATGCCTGGCGACCATATGCGCCGCTGGACGACCGCTGGCGGCGTCGAAACCTTCCGACAGCCGTCCAACATGGCGAACGGCAACGCGTTCGATCGCGACGGCCGCATCCTGACATGTGAACATGCGACGAGCCGTGTCGTACGCCTGGAGAAGGATGGCGCGCTGACGGTCCTGGCGTCGCATTGGGACGGCAAGGAGTTGAACAGCCCGAACGATATCATCTGTGGGCCAGACGGGGCGATCTGGTTCACCGACCCGACTTTCGGACGGATGGAGTATTACGGACTGCCGCGCGATCAGGCGCTCGATTTCCAGGGGGTCTACCGGATCGGGCCGGACGGGACCCTTGCGCTCGCGGCGGCGGACTTCGGCCAGCCGAACGGACTTTGCCTGTCCGATGACGGCCGAACGCTGTTCGTCAACGACACCCAGCACGCCCATATTCGGCGCTTTGACGTCGGCGCGGACGGCGCGCTGTCCGGCGGCGCGGTCTGGGCTGCGCCAGAGGGCGAGGGGCCCGGCGCGCCGGACGGCATGAAGCTCGACGCTGGCGGCCGGCTGTTCTGCACCGGGCCGGGCGGCGTCCATGTATTCGCGCCCGACGGCGCCGCGCTCGGCGTCATCCGCGCGCCGGAGGTCGTGGCCAACTTCACCTGGGGCGACGACGACCTGAAGACGCTCTACCTGACGGCGTCGACGTCGCTCTACCGCATCCGCCTCGAAGCGCCGGGCCGGGATCTCTTCCGAATCTAACCGACAAGGTCCTTCGGGTGGTTCTGGCCGTCGAAGACGATCCGCTCCGCCGTCGCCAGCACCTCGGCGAAGTTGTCGAGACAGCGGGCGTTCACCGTTAGTCGCTCCGGCGCGCTGCGTGGCCGGCCGTAGACGTGGATGCCGCAATGGCGGCAGAAACGATGTTCGGCGACGCCGCTGCCGAAGCGGTAGAGCGCGAGGTCGTCGGCGCCTTCAAGCGACGTAACTTCGTCTTCCAGCACGGGCGTATGCAGGACGCCCTTCTTCGTGCAGATCGTGCAGTTGCAGTCGATCAGACGGTCGACAGGCGCGGGCTTCGCGAACGTGAGCTTCACACGGCCACAATGGCAGCTTGCCCGGTAGACATGCGGCATCGCCTGTCGTCTCCTTTTCGGCGGAACTCGACGAGCTTAGCGGATCGGGGCAAGGAGGAGATACGGCGTGAAATTCGGCATGCATCTTGGCGTCCGCGGCCCAGCGGCGGCGCGGGACAGCCTCTTGGAGATCGCCGCGGCGGCCGAACGGCTGGGCTTCGACTACCTTGGCTTCTCCGACCATGTCGTCATCGCCGACAGCGTCGACTCCGTCTACCCCTACACGGCCGACGGCCGCTGGTTTGCGGAGGACAGCGGCGAGTGTCTCGAACAGATCTCGACGCTCTGCTTCGTCGCTGCCGCTACGTCGCGCATACGGCTGCTCACCTCGATCATGGTCTTGCCGCACCGCCCGCCGATCCTCGCCGCCAAGATGCTGACGACGGCGGACGTCCTGTCAGGCGGGCGGCTGACCGTTGGCGTCGGCGTCGGCTGGATGGCGGAGGAGATATCGCTGTTGGGCGGCCCGCCTTTCGCGGCGCGCGGCAAGGCAGCCGACGAGTCGATTGCAGCATTCAAGGAACTCTGGACTGCCGAACGGCCGCGCTTCTCCGGCGCGCATGTCGCTTTCGAGGGGCTCAAGTTCTCGCCGAAGCCACTGCAGCGCCCGCATCCGCCGATCTGGGTCGGCGGGGAGGGGGCCGCCGCCCGGCGCCGAGCCGGACGCGTCGGCGACGGCTGGTACCCGGTCTGCAACAACCCGAAGGCGCCGTTCGACACGCCCGAGCGCTACGCGTCGGGGCTTGCCGAAGCGCGGCGCGTGGCGGAAGCGGCAGGGCGCGACCCGGCGGCGTTGGCGTCCGGTCTCTATGTCATCTGGCACAGCCTTGCCGGACCGTCCTTCGGCGCGGACGGCGTTCGGCGCTGCTTTACGGGCGGTCCGGATGACATTCTGGCCGATATCGCGGCGTTCGAGGCGGCCGGCCTCGAGACGCTGGTGATTGGCTTTGAAGCCCGCTCGGCTTCGGGGACCATCGATCGAATGGCGGCCTTCGCGGATGTCGCGATCCGATCTTGACGCGAATTTCGCCGCATCGGCATTGACGGCGAAGCCCCCGCGCGAATACTGACAGGCAGCGTCGGTTCCCCCACGGGAAGTAAAAGGGAACAGGGAACGCGGCCGTCGAGCCTTCCGGTTCCACGGCGCCGAGCCCTGGCTGTCCCCGCAACTGTGAGCGGCGAGCGCGCGTCCAACGATGGCCACTGGGCGACCGGGAAGGCCGGACGTTGCGCAGCGACCCGCGAGCCAGGAGACCTGCCGGCGCCAGTATCGCCCCTGCGCCGTTCGGGGTTCTTGGCGGCGCGACGGATGTCCGTTTCAGGCGATGCGTGGGAGACCGCGTGCGCCTGCTTCCATGACGCCCGCGATGTCCTTTCGCTGAAACTGGATCATGCGGGGGAATCCGTCATGCGTATTGATAGAGTTTTGCTTTTGGCCTCCTGTGCCGCCGCCCTTCCTGCGGCCGCCGTCGCCCAATCGGTCGAACGCCTGCCCGAAGTCGTCGTGTCGGCGAGCCGGGTGCCCTTGCCGGCCGACGCCGTCGGCAGCGCGGTCACGGTGATCGAAGGCCCGGCGATCCGGAGCCAGGAGACGCGGGTGCTGGCCGACGTGCTGCGCGAAGTCCCGGGCGTCGCCCTCAGCCGGTCGGGGCCGGTCGGGTCAATTACCCAGGTCCGCATTCGCGGCGCCGAAGGCAACCAGACGCTGGTGCTAATCGACGGCATCGAGGTCAACGACCCGAGCGGCGCAAACGAGTTCGACCTGTCGACCGTGCTCGCCGAGGGCGTGGAGCGCGTCGAAGTTCTGCGCGGGCCGCAAAGCGCGCTCTACGGATCGGACTCGATCGGCGGCGTCATCAACATCATCACCAAGAAGGGGAAGGGGCCGCTGACGCTATCCGGCCAGGCTGAAGGCGGATCTTTCGAAACCTTCGGCGCATCCGCAGCGGCGTCCGGCGCGATCGGGGCGTTCGACTATGCGCTGACGGCGGCAGGGCTTACGACCGAAGGCGTGTCGACGGCGCCTAAGTCGGAAGGCAACACGGAGAAGGACGGCTACGAAAACCGGACGGCGAGCGCCAAGTTTGGCTGGCGCGCAACCGACTTTCTGGAGTTCGAGGTCGTCGGCCGCATCGTCGATTCCGAAGTCGAGAGCGACCCGCAGCCGGCCGTGCCTGGCGTGATCCGCGTCGTCGACGGCGATATCCTGACGACGTCCGACCAGTTGTTCGGCCGGGCGGAAGCGAAACTGACGCTGCTCGATGGGACGTGGGAGCAGCTTTTCACCGTGACCCATGCGCAGGATGATCAGGATACGTTCACAAACGGCGTTCGAAACTTTGTCGCCGACGGCGCCAAGACGCGGCTCGCCGCCCAGACGAACCTGTTTTTCGAAACGCCGGCCTATGAGCCGGCGACGCACGGCCTGACGTTCATGGTCGAGCGGGAATATGAGAGCCAGTCGACGCGCAGCCTCTTCGGCAATTCGGACCTCGATATCGCCAACAACGGTTTCGTCGCGGAGTATCGGGTCGGCGTCTGGGACCGACTGTTTGTTTCGATCAGCGGCCGCTACGACGATAACGACATCTTCAAGGACGCCGCCACCTTCCGCGCGACTGCCTCCTACAGCGTGCCCGAAAGCGGCACACGTCTGCACGGCAGCTTCGGCGAGGGCGTGAAGAACCCGACGCTGTTCGAATTGTTCGGCTTTGGGCCGAACTTCGTGCCGAACCCGAACCTACGTCCCGAAAGCAGCGAAGGCTTCGATCTTGGCGTCGAGCAGCAGCTGTTCGGCGGCCGCGCGACGCTCGACGTCACCTATTTCCAGAATCGGATCACCGACTTGATCCAGGGCGCCGGCAATACGTCGATCAACCTGCCCGGGACGACGGAGATCAACGGGATCGAAGTTTCCCTCTCGGCCGACCTCACCAAAACGACGCGCTTGCGCGGCCAGTTCACCTATACCGATGGCGAGGACGCCGCCGGCCAGAAGCTGATACGCCGCCCGACCAACACGGCGAGCCTCAATCTCACGCAGGAGTTTTGGGGCGGCCGCGCCAAGGCCGACCTCGCCGTCGACTATCATGGCGAGCAAGAGGATATTCTTTTCTCGAATTTCTTTATCAATCAATCCCGCATCACGCTGGATGACTACGTGCTGGTCAATCTTGCGGGTTCCGTCGAGGTCCTGGACGGCGTCGAGCTCTTCGGCCGAATCGAGAACCTGCTGGACGAGGACTATCAGGACGTGTTCGGCTTCGCCAATCCGGGCATCGGCGCTTTCGTCGGCCTGCGCGCCCGCTTCGGGCCGTCGTGATCGGCGCGGCGCGGGTGCTGGCGTCGCTTGCGGTCGGGCTCGCCCTGGCCGCGACCGCCGTCCAGGCCGCGCCGCGGGTCGCTTCGACGCATCTTTGCGCCGATCAACTGCTGCTGTTGCTCGCGGCGCCGGATCAGATCGTGGCGCTAAGCCGGTTCGCGCGGGATCGCAACCTGTCCTACATGGCGGCGGACGCGGCCGCCTACCCGACGACGCAGGGACTGGTCGAGCAGATCGCGCCGCTTCGCCCGGACATCGTCTTCGTCAGCGCCTACGCCGCGCGGCCGACGGCGCGCCTGCTCGACCGGCTGGGCGTGCGAACGGTCCCGCTGGCCCTGGCGGCGGGCTTCGACGACATGCGCGCCAATGTGCGGCTGGTCGGCCGGGAAATCGACGCCGAGGCGCGGGCCGAAGCGCTGCTCGACGCCTTCGACCGTGACCTTGCCGCAGCATCCGCGCCGCGCGAGTCGAGCGGCGCGCCTCCGGTCGCGGCGCTCTATTGGGCGAAGGGCTATACGCCCGCCAGCGCCTCGCTTGCGGCCGCGGCGAGCCGGCGCGCCGGTTTCGTCGACCTCGCGACGGCCCTCGGCCTGAAGGGCGCGGCCCGCGTCTCGCTGGAGCAATTGCTGCGCGCCGATCCCGAACTTGTCGTGAAGGCGGATCGCGGCGCCGCCGCCTTGGCCGACCTGCCGCTCCGCCATCCGGCTCTTCGCCATGCCTTTCCGTCAGGTCGCGCGATCGCGGTCCCGGACCGGCTTTGGATCTGCGGCGCGCCGTTCGTCGCGGACGCCGTCCGCATGCTGGACGCTCGGCGCGAGCGGCTTGGCGAATGACTCGTCGCTGGCTTTTCCCGCTCCTTCTGATCCTGCTGGCGGCGGCGCTCGCGTCGTCGCTCGCGGTCGGGCCGGCCCCAATGCCGCTCGC
>DAINCG010000244.1:0-5308 GCA_036732525.1 Pseudomonadota bacterium
GACCGCGCGCCTGAAACAGGCGGTCGCGGACGGTCGGTTCGGCCGCATCGCGTCGGCCGACGCCTACGTCAAATGGCATCGCCCGCAAGCCTATTACGAGGGCGCCGCATGGCGCGGCACCTGGGCGCTCGACGGCGGCGGCGCCCTCATGAACCAGGCGATCCATACGGTCGACCTTCTGCTGCACGTCATGGGCGACGTCGCATCGGTCCGGGCGGATACCCGACTGGTCGCGCACCAGGGCATCGAGGTGGAGGATGCGGCGACGGCCCTGGTCGCATTCCGGTCGGGCGCAATGGGCGTCATTCAGGCGACCACGGCGGCATGGTCGAAGGCCGGCCATCCGGCCGAAGTCCACGTCATGGGCGAGGCCGGTTCCGTCATCCTGACCGACGACCGCTTCCGCGTCTGGGAGTTTCAGGACGAATCATTGGCGGATGATACAATCCGGCGCGAATATGGCCTCGGCGCGCCCGTCGCGGGCGCCGGCGCGGCCGACCCGGCGGCGATCGACTTCCAATGGCACCAGCGCAATTTCGAGGACGTCGCGATCGCGATCCGGCAGGGCCGCAAGCCGCTGGTCGACGGCCGGGAGGCGCGGCGCGCGGTCGCGCTGATCCGTGCGATCTACGATTCCGCCGCACGCGGCGGCGCGAAAATCGAAGTGGAGGATGCGCCATGTACCTGACAGGCTTCGCCGACGAAGCGGCCCAGGACCTGGAAGGGCAGATTCGCGCGACCAAGGCGCTTGGCTGGAACGCCATCGAGTCGCGCCAGATCGACGGCGTGAACATCCACGACCTGCCGGAAGCGGACTTCGAGCGGGCGGCCCGGATGCTCGACGACGCCGGCGTTCGCGTGAACTGCTTCGGCTCCGCGATCGCCAATTGGGGCAAGTCGATCGACGACCCGTTCGAAATCACGCTCGCCGAAGTCGATCGCGCCATCCCCCGCATGCAGCGCCTGGGCGCCCGGCTGATCCGCATCATGAGCTACGCACGCTGCGACGGCCCCGACCAGAAGGCCGAGGAACGCTTCCGACGTCTCCGCGAGATCGTCGCCCGATTCCGGGACGCCGGCCTGCAGCCCGTGCACGAGAACTGCATGAACTATGGCGGCATGAGCTGGCGGCATTCGCTGGAATTGGTCGAGAACGTGCCGGGCTTGAAGCTCGCCTTCGACACGGGCAACCCCGCCATTTCCCGCGACCATGCGGCGCCGGGCGAGGCGTTGCAGGATCCGCTCGCGTTCTTGGAGCACATCATCGATCACGTGGCCTATGTCCATATCAAGGACGCGCGCCTCGACGACGGCCGCGAAGTCTTCGTTTATCCGGGCGAAGGCGGCGCGCGCATTCCGGACGTGCTCGCGCGCCTCAAGGCGGCGGGCTATGACGGCGGCCTGTCCATCGAACCGCATATGGCGGCCGTCTTCCATGACCCGGACGCCGGCCGCGCCTCGGCCGAAGAGAGCTTCGAGATCTACCTGGAGTACGGCCGCAGGTTGGCGGCGCTCGCGACGGCCGCCGGATTCGCCGCCCGCCCCTACGCGCCGGAGGCGATGGCCGGGCTGTGACTCGCCGTCCGGTTGGTGGTATCGTCGGTTTATGTGTCAACGTGACGCAGGAGAAGCCGATGATCGTCGCATCGATTCTGAACACGAAAGGCCGGGAAATCCGACACATCGCAGCGGACATGAAAGTCCGTGACGCCGCGAAGTTCCTGAAGGAAAACGGCATCGGCGCCGCCATGATCCTGGACGGCGCCGGCGGGCCGGAAGGGGTGTTCTCCGAACGCGACGTCCTGCATGCCGTCGCGGACCGGGGCAGCGTCGCGCTCTCCCAGGCGGTCGGCGAGCTGATGACGCGGGACCTGGCGACCTGCGGCCCGAACGACACCATCGACAGCGTCATGGCGACGATGACGGACAGGCGCTGCCGGCACCTGCCGGTCGTCGAGAACGGCAAGGTCGTCGGCGTCGTATCGATCGGCGACGTGGTGAAGTCCCGCATCGCGGAGGCGGAGACGGAGGCAGAAGCGCTGAAGGCCTATATCGCGTCCGGCTAGCCGCCCGCGTTTGAAAATCTTCGCGCGCGCGTCGGCCGATCTGCGCTAGCCTCCCGGAAAAATCCGGAGGAGCGTTCCTGATGCTGGACAATGCAACGCTCGGCGACGCGCTGGCCGAGACCTATGAGCGCGCCTGTCGCTATGTGGGCAAGGGCGGCAAGGTCGCCTCCTACATTCCCGCGCTCGCGCGCGTGCCCGCCGACAAGTTCGGCATGGCGCTCGTCACCGTCGAGGGCTACGAGGCCCATGTCGGCGACGCGGCGGAACGCTTCTCGATCCAGAGCATCTCCAAGGTTTTCATGCTGATGCTGGCGATGCGGCTGCGCGGCGCGGCGCTTTGGAAGCGGGTCGGGCGGGAGCCTTCGGGCAACGCCTTCAACTCGCTGGTCCAGCTGGAATACGAGAAGGGCATACCGCGCAATCCCTTCATCAATGCCGGCGCCCACATCTCCACGGACTGCGTCGTCACGGGCTTCGCCGAGCCGAAGCGGGCCATCCTGGACGAGATGCGGAAGCTCTCGGAAACGCCCGGCATCGCCTTCGACCTGGAGGTCGCCGCGTCCGAGAAGGCGGCCGGCCATCGCAACGCCGCGATCGCCAACTTCTTGAAGGCGAACGGCAATCTGGAAGCGCCGGTCGACGACGTGCTCGACGTCTACTTCCACCAATGCGCCATCGCCATGTCCTGCCGGGAGCTCGCCCGCGCCGGCTCCTTCCTCGCCAACCGGGGCGTCCAGGTCGGCACGGGCCAGCGCATCGCCTCCGAGCGCAAGGTCCGCCGCATCAACTCGCTGATGGCGACCTGCGGCCTCTACGACGCCGTCGGCAGCTTCGCCTTCCATGTCGGCGTGCCGGCGAAGAGCGGTGTGGGCGGCGGCATGCTCGCGATCATTCCGGGCGAAATGGCGCTCGTCGTCTGGTCGCCCGCGCTGGACGCCAAGGGCAATTCCTTCGTCGGCGTGAAGGCGCTGGAGATCTTCGTCAACCGGATCGGCCGCTCGATCTATTGAAGCGCCCGGTCAGTTGAGATCGCGGACGATCTTGCCGATCCGGTCGATATTGGCGAGCGCCTCCGCCTGCTCCAGGCCCGGCCACTGCACGCGCAGCAACAGCTGGTCGGTCTTGAAGAGCTCGCCGCAGCGCAAGATGCCGTCCTTCACCTTTTCCGCGTCGCCGATCAGGAAGCGGCCCTCGGCGAAGTCGTCGAAGGCGGCGTCGAAATCGCCCTGGGTCGTCTCGCCCTGCCCCCAGGACGCGTAGGCCTTGTACTTGTAGAGCAGCGGCCCGCGGCTCACACGGTCGGCCTCCGCCTGGTCCTTGCCGACGAAGGCCTCCCGGATGATCGGACAGGCGACGTCCTCGGCCTGGCCGGTCCGGCGGCGTTCCTCCCGGAAGAGCTCCAGGTATTTCAGGATCGATTCGGTGGAGATCGTCGGCGCGGCGCACCAGGCGTCGGAGATGCGGGCGGCGCGCTTCACCGCGGCCTCGACGTCGCCGCCGAGCCAGATCGGCGGGCGCGGCGACTGCTTCGGCCGCACGCTCGCCTTGGCGTCGTCCAGATGGAAGTGCTTGCCGTGATGGGTGACGCTCGGCTCCGTCCAGAGCCGTTTCACGATGTCGAGGCCTTCGGTCAGGCGCCCGACCCGGTCCTTCATGTCGACGCCCATCGCCTGGAATTCCTCCGGGCGGTATCCCAGGCCGGCGCAGAGCACGTAGTTGCCGTCGGTCAGCCAGTCGAGCGTCGCCGCCTCCTCCGCCGCGAGCACCGGGTTCATCATGGAGAGCAGCAGGACCCCCGGCCCCAGCTGCATGCCCTTGGCGTCTTCGGCGAGCGCGCCCAACAGCGGCATGGTCTGGAACATGCCCATCGGCCCGGTCAGCAGGTGCTGGCCGACGATCAGGGACGAAAAGCCGTTGTCCCGCGCCGCCTTCACCTGGGCCCGAAGCGACGCCAGCACGGTCGCCGGGTTCTCCGCCTCCGACCACTGCATCGCCGTGAACAAACCGATCTTCATGCTGGAACTCCCTGCGCTTTGCGTCTCGCGGCGTCGAATGCGGCGACCGCCTTTCGGGCGCGGTCCGCAACGTCCGACGGCGCGTCGCCGGGCTTGTACAGGCTGCTGCCGAGGCCGACGCCGGCGACGGCGTAGTAGCCGCCGATATCCGCCATATCCACGCCGCCAACAGCGCAGAACGGCGTGTCAGGCGGCAACACGGCGGCGATCGCCCGGATGCCGCCGGGGCCTAAAAGATATGCCGGGAAGAATTTCAGGACGGACGCGCCGGCGGCGACCGCCTGCAAGGCCTCCGTCGGCGTGAAGACGCCGGGCATGGCGACGAGGCCGGCCGCCCGCGCCGCCAGGATCACCTCCCGATCGGTATTGGGCGATACGACAAGGCCGCCGCCGATGCCGGCGACGCGTTCGGCATCGTCGGGGTTGAGCACGGTTCCCGCGCCGATCAGGCATTCGCCAGGGGCCAGTTCTTCGGCGAGCGCAAGCGCGATCTCGATCGACTTGAAAGGTTCGGGCGAGTTCAGGGGCACTTCAATCGCACGGAATCCGGCGCGGATCAGGCCCGTGACGACGGCTTCCGCGTCGCCTGGCGGCAGGCCGCGCAAGATCGCGACCAGTTTCCGGTCGAGGTCGCTCCAATCGGGCTGCCCGTTCATGCGCTTGCTCCATGGAGCCAAATCCGGCGGGCGGCGTGGAGTAGGCCCGCGCGCGCCGCATTTTCTGCGTCAATCGCGCGCCAGTCGAGCCCCGCGACGTCGAAAGCCGCGGAATACCGCTCCAGCAGCGGCCCGCTCGCCAGCAGCGTCACCGGTCCCGATGCGCCGGCGACCGCGATCTCCGCGCCGATGAGCAGGCCGGACAACCGTGCCGCGACATCGCCCTCGCCCTCCACGCCGATCAGCAGCGGCCCCGCGCGCAGCTGGAAAAGCCGCGCCCAGACGTCCGCCGGCCCGGCGAGCGCATCCGCCACGGCCGCGCGGAAGGCGCGCTCGGCGAACGGCGCCGTCTCGTCGACGAAATGCCGGAGAACCGATTGCCGGGCGAACAGGCCGTAGGCTTCGCCGGTCATGAAGGTCTGGAAGGAGTCGACGGCCCCGTCCCGGACGCTGGCCCACTTCGCATGCGTGCCGGGCAGGCAGACCATGCCGTCGACGCCATGCTCGAGCGCCGCGCCCATGAGCTGCGTTTCCTCGCCGCGCATCACATCCGGTCCCGCCGCCGCGCGCA
>DAINCG010000244.1:5329-7411 GCA_036732525.1 Pseudomonadota bacterium
CCCGGCAGGATGCGCACATCCCGCCCGCCGCATTCGACCGAGACGGCGGCGTCCGCGATATCCGCGAGCGGCGCCGGCGCCGTCAGGTAAGGCGCCTCGCGCCAGCCCTGCGCCGCCCCTGCCATGCCGCAGATCAGCGTCGGGAGCTCCGGCGGGGCTTCAAGTTCCGCCAGGCACGCCAACAGCAGCGGGGCGTAGTCGTCCCGGGCGAGGCCGGACATGCCGGCGTCGCGCCGCCGCTCGGCGCGCGTCCTGCCGGCCGCATCGACGAGCCACAGCCGGAAGCTGGTCGTGCCCCAATCGACAATTGCAAAGGCGGGCGCGGACAGACCGCCAGGGTGCGTTCCATGCCGCCCGGTCAATCGTTCGTCAACCAATCTCGGCTAATCCATCTCGAAAGAAACTATCTCGACCACAACGCGAAACGCCGGAGATCCAGTAATGATCAAGTGGTTCGCCAACCGCAAGGTCGGCACGCGAATTATCGCGACCGTCGCGCCCGCACTGCTGGGCGTCGTCGCACTGGCCGGCCTCGCCATCCTGCAAGAGCGCAATAATGCCGCCGAAATGGAAACGGTGGCGGTCAATGCGGCCTTCACGCCAAAGGTCCGCGCCGTCATGCGGGCCATCCAGCTGGAGCGCGGCCAGAGCGCGGCGTTCGTGAATTCCTACGGCGATTCGTTCAAGGAAGAGCTGCCGGCGCAGCGCAAGGCCGTCGACGCCGAGGCCGCCGCGCTCAAGCAGGCGATCGGAGCCGCCGGTTTCGGCGCGCACGATCAAGAGATCCTGGATGCATCCGGCGCGGCCGTCGAAGCGCTCGACGGCCTCGCGGCGCTACGCGCCAAGGTCGACAACTTCGAATTGGCGGCGACCGAGATCATCCCGGCCTACACGGCCGTCATCGATCGGCTCATCGCCATCCTCGCCGGCATGCTGCATGAAAGCGACGACGACCGGTCGAGCAAGCAGATCGGCGCCTATCTCGCCGTCCTGAAGGCGATCGATGCGGCCGGCCTCGAACGGGCCGCAGGCGCGATCGGGTTCGGTTCGAACGCGTTCTCGCAGAACTCGATCGCCGACATGGTGTCGCTCGGCGCCCAGCAGCGCGCGCATCTCGCGACGTTCACCCACCTCGCCGCGACTTCAAGCAGCGTCTGGCGGCGGCCTTGGCGAGCGAGCCCGCCGAGAAGGTCGATCTCATGCGGGACATCGCCGTTCAGTCGCAACTTTCCGGCGATCTCAAGGGCGTCACGGGTCCGGACTGGTTCCGCGCCGCGACCGCACGCATCAACCTGCTGGAAGACCTGGCGACGGCACAGGCTGCATTTACTGAAGCCGAGGCCCGGGCGCGCGCCAGCGCGGCCCACACCGATTTCCTGCAGCTGACGCTGGCGCTGGCCGGCATCCTCGCGGTCACGATCCTGATCGCCTATGCGATCGTCCGCTCGATCACTGGTCCGCTCGGCCGCCTGGCCGCGGCGACCCGCCAGGTGGCCGATGGCGACAAGTCGGTCGAAATCCCCGGGACCGACCGCGGCGACGAGATCGGTCTGCTCGCCGAGGCGGTGCAGCAGTCGAAGGACGCCTCGGAAGAATTCGATCGCCTGCAGGCCGAGCAGCGCAAGCGCGAGACGGAGGCGGAAGCACGTCACCGCGCCGAACTCGCCCGCATGGCCGACGAATTCGAGCGCACGGTGATGCAGGTGGTGGAGAACGTCTCGAGCGCCGCCGGCGCCATGCAGACGTCCGCCGCCTCCATGCAGGACGCCGCCGCGAGCGCCACCGCGCAGTCGGCGGAAGTCGCGGCGATTTCCCAGCAGGCCGCCGCCAACGTGCAGGCCGTCGCCTCCGCGACGGAGGAGTTGAACGCGAGCGTGCGCGAAATCTCCCGCCAGTCGACCGACACCTCGGCGATGTCGAAGGACGCGGTGCACGAGGCGGAAAACGCGCAGGAGCGCTTCAACAAGCTGAACGCCGCGTCCGTCCGAATCGGCGACGTCATCGGCCTGATCAACGACATCGCGGAGCAGACCAACCTTCTGGCGCTCAACGCCACCATCGAGGCGGCGCGCGCCGGCGAGG
>DAINCG010000245.1:0-7373 GCA_036732525.1 Pseudomonadota bacterium
GTCGGCGGGGCCTTCGGCGTCCGGCAGGCCGTCCAGCGTGCGGTAGAGCCGGTCGAGATTGCGCTTCGACTGCTCCAGGAGGGCGTCGGTCCAGTCGAGCGGCTGGCGGTAATGCGCCGAGAGAAGCGCCCAGCGGATCGACTCGCCCGGCGCGTCGGCCAGAAGGTCGCGGGCCAGGAGCACGTTGCCGAGCGACTTCGACATCTTGGTCGCATCCACGTTGACGAAGCCGTTGTGCACCCAGTAGCGCGCCATCCGATCCGTGCCGTGGCCGCAGCGGCTCTGCGCGATCTCGTTCTCGTGGTGCGGGAACTTGAGGTCGGCGCCGCCGCCGTGGATGTCGAAGACCTCGCCCAGATGCTTCGCCGCCATCGCCGAGCACTCGAGATGCCAGCCGGGCCGGCCGCGGCCCCAGGGGCTGTCCCAGCCGTCCTGGTCGGGCGCCGAGGGCTTCCAGAGCACGAAGTCGGCCGGGTCCTGCTTGTAGGGCGCGACGTCGACGCGGGCGCCGGCGATCTGCTCGTCCCGGCTGCGGCGTGAAAGCCGGCCGGAGTCCGGGAGGGAACGTTGAACAGGACATGGCCGTCCGCCGCATAGGCGTGTCCGCGCGCGATCAGCGATTCGGCGAGCGCGATCATTTCCGGCACATGATGCGTCGCGTGCGGGTCGGCGGTGGGCGCCAAGACGCCGAGCGCGCCCATGTCGTCCAGATAGGCCTTCTCGAACTCCGCGGCGATTTCGGATGTTGGGACGCCGCGCGCCTTGGCGGCGGCCATCATCTTGTCGTCGATGTCGGTGATGTTGCGGGCATAGACGACGTGGTCCGCGCCATAGCGCCGGCGCAGCAGGCGGAACAGCACGTCAAAAACGACGGCCGGACGCGCATTGCCGATATGGGCGAAGTTGTAGACGGTCGGGCCGCAGACATACATGGTGACCCGGTTCGGATCGGCGGGCGTGAAGGTCTGCTTTTCGGCGGCGAGGGAATTGTATAGCTGCATGGGAGAGGCGGCTCCTGATGCGTCCGTTCGGGCGCATGCGTCCGGGTAAGCGAATAGGGGCGGGTCAGGTCCGCCGCCGACATCGTCTCCCGCAAATCGTCGCGCGCATCTCGCCCTGGCTCCCAGTCCGGCTCTCGGGTGTCATATACTCTCAGCGCCGGAGGGCCAACGGGGCGCACACATGTTTCATACCGAACTTTGCGATCTACTGGGCATCGAGCTGCCGATCCTGATGGGCGCGATGCAGGGGGCGGGCAAGCCCCGGCTCGTCGCGGCCGTCTCCGAAGCTGGCGGGCTCGGCGTGTTGCCGACATATGGGGAGCGCGAAGGCGATCTGATCCGCCAGATCGAAGAGACGCGGGCGCTGACGTCGAAGCCCTTCGGCGTGAACATCACGCCCTTGGGCGCCAAGTTCACGGAACGGCGCGCGGCCATTTGCATCGACATGGGGGTGCCGGTGGTGACCACGGGCCTCGGCGATCCGGGGCCGCGCGCCGTCGGCGACCTG
The DNA here is from genome assembly GCA_036732525.1 of Pseudomonadota bacterium. GTDB lineage: Bacteria > Pseudomonadota > Alphaproteobacteria > Bin95 > Bin95 > VMCJ01. The sequence continues at coordinate 1,510 of DAINCG010000245.1, forward strand.
CGCGCCGCCGGCATCAAGGTGATCCCGGTCGTGCCGACCGTGCGCCACGCGCTCCGGCTGGAGGCGGAGGGCGCGGACGCCATCGTCGCCTCGGGCTCGGAAGCCGGCGGCCATGTCGGGCAGGTGGCGACGCTGCCGCTGCTGCCGATGGTGATCGACGCCGTGAAGGTCCCGGTCGTCGCCGCCGGCGGCATCGGCGACGCGCGCGGCTTTCTCGCCGCGATGGCAATGGGCGCGGCCGGCGTGCAGCTCGGCACGCGCCTGATCTGTACGGAGGAGAGTGCGGGCGGGCGCTGGTATGCGGACAAGATTCTGCGCACCTCTGAAGAAGGCACGATCGTTTCGAAGAGCCTGACCGGCAAGACCGTCCGCGCCTTCGCCACGCCCGAAGTGAAGGCCTATGAGACGGCGCGTCTCGCCGGCGCCGACGTCACGGAGCTGAAACGGTTGGAACGTATCGTCCGGCAGGGCCGGCACAAGGACGATGCCTATGCGGGCGAGCATCAGGCGGTCGTCGGCCAGATCGCCGGCCTTCTGAACGACCCCGCCTGCATTCGCCCCGCCGGCGAGATCATCCGCGAGATCGTCGATGAGGCCTCGCGGCTCGCAAACCGATTGGCGGCGGTCGCCGCCCGATAGGACTGACGACATGGACCTGATTATCGAAAACGGCCGCGTTCTGACGGCGGACGGCCTGGTCGAGGCCGCGGTCGCGATCGACGACGGCCGGATCGCCCATGTGGGCGCCGCCCCCGCCGCCGCGCGGAACCGCATGGACGCACGCGGGGCCTTCGTGCTGCCCGGCATCGTCGATATTCATGGCGACGCGTTCGAGCGGCAACTGATGCCGCGGCCGGGCGTGCACTTTCCCTACGACATCGCGCTCCTGGAGACGGACCGGCAACTCCTCGGCAACGGCGTCACCACCGCCTATCACGGCGTCACGCTCTCCTGGGAGCCGGGGCTGCGCAGCGCCGACGCCTTCCGGACCTTCATGGCGGCGCTGGAGCGCCTCAAGCCGGACTTCATCGTCGACGCCCGGCTGCATCTACGCTTCGAGACGGCGGCGGTCGACATGGTGGAGGAGGCGGCGGGCTGGCTCGCCGACGGCCGCGTCGACGCCATTGCCTATAACGACCACCTGCCGCACATCCGCCGGCATGTCGACAATCCGAACAAGATCAACGTCTACGCCCAGCGCTCCGGCATGACGCTGGCGGACTTCCTGAAACTTGTGGACCAGGTCGCGGAGGCGGCGGACGCCGGCGCCGATGCGGGCGTCGAGCGGCTGGCCTCCGCCGCGCGGCACGCCGCAGCTCTCCCACGACGATGCCGATCCCGCGATTCGGAAGCGCTTTCACGACATGGGCGCGCGCATCGCCGAATTCCCGATGGGCGACGAAACCGCAGCGGCGGCCAAGGCGATGGGCGATCCGATCGTGCTCGGCGCCCCCAACGTCGTGCGCGGCGGCAGCCACACCGGATTGCAGTCGGCGGCGGAATCGGCGGCCAAGGGCCTCTGCGACATCCTGGCGAGCGACTACTACTACCCCGCCTTGCTGCACGCGCCATTCCTTCTGGCCCAGGCGGGCCAGGTGCCGTTCGATGCGGCCTGGCGCCTCGTATCGACGAATCCCGCCGCCGCCCTTCGCCTCGACGACCGGGGAGAGATCGCCGAAGGCCGGCGAGCCGACATCGTCGTGGTCGCCGAGAGAGACAGCGTTCCCGGCGACCGTCGTTGCCGGGCGTCTTGCCGCATTCGGTTAGGCGGCGTTTGCGCGCCGGGTTGGGCCGCGCAAAGATGCCGGCCGAACTCGGGGGAGGCGCCGTATGGGCGAGACGACGAAGCGGATCAGGGCGGCCTGCGGTCAGGCGACGCCGATTGCGGTCGATGGTCCGAAGCTGACCGCGCTGTCGGACGGTTATCTCGACCTTGATCTCTCGCGCTTTCCCAATGTCGCGCGCGGCATCGGCGACGATCTGGCGCTTGCCGACGGGCAGGACCTGAACGACCTGACCGTCTCCGTGAACTGCTTCCTGATCGAGACTGACGGGCGGGTCTGTCTGGTCGACGCGGGCGACAGCAATCGCCGTGGGCCGTTTCTGGGCCATCTCCGCGCGGCGCTGAAACAGGCGGGCTATGCGCCGGAAGACGTGACGGACGTCCTGATGACGCATCTGCATGGCGACCACGCGGCCGGCCTCTTCGAGGACGGCAAGCTGCTCTGCCCGAATGCGAACCTCCATGTTGCGCGAGAGGAGGAGGCGTTCTGGCGCGACCGCTCGCGGCAGGATGAGATTCAGGCGACCGTCCAGCCGATCGCGGAAGCGGCGCTCGACGCCTATCGGGATCGTCTCGTTCGGATCGAGCCCGGCGAGACGGTGGCGCCCGGCGTCGTCGCCAAGGCGCTTCCGGGCCACACGCCGGGGCAGGTCGGCTTTCAGATGGGCGAGCACGATCCGGTGCTGATCTGCGCCGACGCGCTGCATCTGCCGGCATTGCAGGTGCGCTTTCCGGAATGGGGTTTCCTGTTCGACGCGGATGGGCCCAAGGCGCATGAAACGCGCGTCGCGCTGATGCGGGAGGTCGCGAAGTCCGGCGTCCGTCTTGCGGGCGCGCACATTCCCTATCCGGGCGTCATCCGCCTCTTCGAAAGGCGAGACGGGGCTCGGCTTCGAGCGGGCCGACGGCTGACGTCGACATAAGAAGCAACATCGGAGGAACGGGACGATGGCGCCCAAGATCGGATACCTCTTGCCGACGCGCGAGTCGGTCATGGAAGGACGGCCGGCGGCAAAGCCGCTGCTCGACCTTGCCGAAATGGCGGAAGACCTTGGCTACGATTCGGTCTGGGTCGGCGACTCCGTAACCGCCCGACCGCGGCACGAGCCGATGACGCTGCTGGCGGCCGCCGCCGGGCGGACGCGGCGTGTCGAGCTCGGCACCGCGGTGCTGCTGCCCGCGCTGCGCAATCCGGTGTTGCTGGCGCACCAGGCGGCGACGGTCGATCAGGCGAGCGAAGGGCGGCTGATCCTGGGCGTCGGCATCGCGACCGACGTGCCGAACATCCGCGCCGAGTTCGAGGCCTGCGGCGTGCCGTTCGACAAACGCGTCGGCCGCATGCTGGAAGGTCTTCGGCTCGCCCGTGCGCTCTGGACGGGCGAGCCGGTCGATTGGGAGGGCCGCTGGCGCATGCAGGGCGCGACCGTCGGCCCGACGCCGCACCGCAAAGGCGGTCCGCCGATCTGGATGGGCGCCAAGGTCGAGGCGGCGTTCAAACGGATCGCCAAGGAATTCGACGGCTGGTTCCCGAACGGGCCGGACCCTGCGGGTTGGGCGGAACAGCGGGCCGACCTCGACCGCCATATCGTCGCCGCCGGCCGGAAGCCCACGGACGTGACGGGCGCCGTCTACGCCACCTTCGCGCTCGACGAGAACGCCGCGCGGGCGGACGAGCGCATGAACGCCTTCATGCAGAGCTATTACGGCCAGCGGCCGGACCTGATGCGGAAGCTGCAGGTGACGTTCGCGGGCCCGGCCGAGGTCGCCGCGGAGGCGCTCAAGGGCTATGCGGACGCAGGCGTGGAGCACATCTGCCTCCGCTTCGCCGGCGACCATGCGAACACGCTCAAGGCCTTCGCGAAGGTTCGGGCCTCGCTTGGCTGGTAGCGCCGCGCCGCTTTCCTTTCCCGATCGTCCGACATAGATCGCCCGGAGCGCTTCGCCACGCCTGCCGATCGTCCGGACTGGCCCGGGCGGCCCCGAACGACTGGATGCATGAATGCTGCGTAGCCCCCCTCGATGCCTGCCCGGCGCTGTCGCGCTCACGGCGACGTTGTTCGCGTGGTCCGCGGCGGCCCAGGAGAAAGAGGCGCCGTCCCTGACGTTCGGCGCAGGCGTCGGCGCGACGAACGACTACGAAGGTTCCGACGAATTTCAGGCCGTGCCGCTGGTCTCCTTCGAGTATGTCGGCCGCCGGTTTTCCGTGAAGTCGCGGGGCATTGGCCTCGAGGCCGACGTGATTCCCTCTCCGAAATTGCAGTTCGGCCCGATCGTCAGCTATCGGTTCGGACGGGACGAGGATGTCGACGACCGTGCGGTCGCCGCACTGCCGGAGGTGGACGACTCGCTGGAGGTCGGCATGTACGCGGCGACCGGCGTGCCCATGACCGCGCTCGGCATCGAGGATCCGGGCGTCGTCTTCGCCCGCGGCTCATTCGTCCACGACATCCTGGACGGGCATGACGGCTTTCTGATTTCGGGCAGCGTCGGCGTGACGCGCCCGCTTGCGGAAGACCTGAAGGGCGTCCTCAGCGTTTCGACGAACTACGCATCGGACGCCTACATGAATGCATACTTCGACGTGACGCCGGCCGGCGCCGCCGCGAGCGGCCTCAGCCGCTTCGACGCCGACGGCGGCTTCAAGGACGTTGGCGTCTCCGCGGTGCTGAGCTACGCCTTCACGGACAGCTGGTCGCTCAGCGTGATCGGGGCATACACGCGGCTGCTGGGCGACGCCGCGTCGAGCCCCGTAACGGCGGACGCCGGCTCCCGGGATCAGTTCTTCGGCGGCCTCTCGATTAACTACCGCGCCTTCTGAAAGCTTCGACGGACAAGGCCGCGTAGATCCTGGAAGACGATGGCGTAGAGGCAGGGAATAACCACCAGCGTCAGGAGCGTGCCGAACAACAGGCCGCCCGCGATGACGAGCGCCAGATCGTAGAACAGAACGTCCCGCGCGACGATGATCGGCACGAGGCCGAGCGCCGTCGTGCAGGTCGTCATGACGATCGGACGCAATCGCCGCACGCCGGCCTCGATCACCGCCTCGGCGATCGAATCCCGCCGCTGCCGCTCCTGGTCGATCCGATCGATTAGGATGATGGCGTTGTTGATGACGATGCCCATCAGAGCGAGGAAGCCCAGGATCGCCATGAAGCCGAAATTGGCGCCGGGCGCGAGGGTCAGCGCCAGCGCCACCCCGGTGATCGTGAGCGGGATGACCGAGACGATCAGCGCCGGACGCACGAAGCTGTTGAACTGCCAGATCAGCACCAGGACCATGCAGGCGAACGCGAGCGGCATGTTGGCGGAGAGCTTTTGGTTCGCGTCCTCGCTGTCCTCCACTTCGCCGCCCTGTTCGATCCGGTAGCCGTGCGGCAGTTCGTCGGCGATCGCTGCGATCTCGTCGGCGAGACGGTCGGCAAAGCCCGCCGCGGTGTCGGTCGAATGCACGGCGGAAACCGTGACGACGCGCTCCAGGTCCCTGCGTTTGATGCGGGCGTATTGCGGCGCGCCTTCCAGCTGCGCGATCTGCAATAGCGGCACCGGCGCGCCGGCCGCCCGGCCGACGTTGAGGGTGCGCAACCGGTCCAGATTGGTGCGCGCGGCGCCCTCCGCCCGGGCGATCACCGGAATGCTGAGGTCGCCCAGGCGATAGTCGGAAATCTTCGCGCCCGCGAGCTGGGCGTTCAACGCGTCCGCGACATCGGCGGTGGTGACGCCGTCGCGCCGGGCCGCCGCCTGGTCGATCTTGACCAGGATCGTGACCGTCGGGTTCTCCCAGTCGTCCTTGACGTCGCGCGCGCCGTCTACCGTCCGCATCGCCGTCTGTAGGCGATCCGAGGCCGCGACCAGCGTCTCGACCTCCGGGCCTGCGATGCGGTAGGCGACCTCGCCCGCCTTGGCGGGGCCGAGCGACATCAGCTCCGGCGTGACGCGCGCCTCCGGCACGGCCGCCGCCGCATAGGCGCGCAGCCGGTCGGCAAGGACGGGCGCGTCCCGGTAGTCCTTCAGATTGACGACGAAGTAGCCCTTGTTCGGAAAGCCGTCGATCGGCGAGAGCGAGAGATAGAACCGCGGG
>DAINCG010000246.1:0-7370 GCA_036732525.1 Pseudomonadota bacterium
ATAGGCGAAGCCGGCGACGACCCCGGCGGCGAGCGGCCCCGCCATCGACCGGCCGCGCGCCAGACCGCCGGCGAACGGGATCGCCAGCATCAGCATAAGCGCGGCGGAGATCGGTCCGGCGAAGCGCCGTTGAATCCAGAGGTCGTAATAGTAGGTGGGTTTCGGGCTGGCCCCGGGCAACGCGGCCAGGTTTCGGATCGTCGGCAGGTCAAGCTCCTGCGGATGCGCCGCCAGCGTGCGATAGGACTGCGGCCCGAGCGAGGTCGGCCAGACCATCAGGGAGCCGCGCTCCGGCGGGCTCGCGTCGCTCGCTAGAACGGTGACGTCCAGAAGGCGCCAGCCCGGCGACTCGCGCTCCGCGCGCTTCGCTCGGATCTCGTAGGCGAGCCGTCCGTCGCCGTCCCGGCGGAAGATCGTCACGTCGGCGAGCGTGTTTTCGTCGGCCGAGACATGACCGATCCTGACGACGTCTGTCGCTTCGCGGAGCCAGACGGCGTCGGTCGGACGCACCACGCGCGAGAACGGGTCCAGGCCCATGTCGCGAAGCTTCGACGCGGCGGGCGGCGCCACGAACTCGCCGATCAGGAAGAGCGACGCGCCGAGAGCGATCGCCGCCGGCAGGAGCGCGCGGGCGATGCGGCCGCGGCTTGCACCGAGGGCGGCTGCCGCGCCCATCTCGCCGGTGCGCGTCAGCGTCAACAAGGTCGTCAACGCGGCCAGCAGTGCGGCGATCGGGGCGAGCTTGAGCGCGATCAAGGGGATTCGGGCGAGGAGGTAGCTGCCGAGGCCGGCGCCGCTGCCGGCGTTGATCGCGCTCTGGATCGCCTCGTCGGCGTTCGCCAGCAGGTCCAGCGTTGCGGCGAGGCCGACGACGCCCAGGAAGACGATGGCGAAGGCCGTCGCGAGCCGACGCAACAGGTATCGGTCGAGCGCGCCCATCAGGCGGCGGCTCGCGCGCGTCGGCGGATGCGCGGCAGGCGGATCCAATCGAAGGACGGATCGAAGCCGACGCCGCGCCAGGCTCGCCAGAAGAGCCAGCCTGAACCGGCGGCGAACAAGAGAACCGGCGTCCATATCGCGACAGGGGCGGAGAGGCGGCCGAGGTCGGCCATGCCCTCCGCGAACTGCAGGGACTGGATGAAAAAGAGGAAAGCGATAATCCCGACCGCGAGCGGGGCGACGGATCGCGTGCGGCCGCCGGCCGTGGCAAGCGGGATCGCCAGAAACGGCACGATCAGGACCATGAGCGAGCGCGCAGCGCGCCCATGGATTTCGGAGGCGATCTGCTCACGCGTCGCTTGTGTCGGCGGCGTATCGAGCGCCGGAAGCAACTCCGGCCAGGTCAACTCCCGCTCTGTGGCGCCGCGCGGGCGGAATTCGCCGAATGCGGCGGAATCGATCGGCCACTCCAGCGCCTGGAAGGCGATCACGGCGCGTTCGCCGTCCGCCGCTTCGTCGACCAGAAGCCCGTCGCGGAAGGATAGCTGCGAGCGTTCGCCGGCCCGATCCTCGAAGAGCGCGCCGGCGGCCGAGGTGACCGTGCGCGCCGCGCCGTCCTCCGATCGTTCGTGCACGAAGACGCGGCTGAGCGCGCGGCCCGGTTCGCCCGAGCGTTCCGCCATGAAAGTGACGCCCTGGAACTCCACGAACGCGCCCGATTCGAGCGCCGCGGCAATCGAGGCGTTCGCGGCCAGGAAGCCGAGCGTGCGAAAGGCGTAGCGGCCGTGCGGCTGCAGGTGGCTGTGGACGTAGGCGGAGACGATCGTCAGGACGATCGCGACTAGGATCGCGGGCAGCGCCAGCCGGCCGAGGCCCCGGCCGATGCTGGCGAAGGCGGCGAGCTCGCTCGAGTCGGCCAGACGCCGGTAGCCGGCATAGCAGGCGATGAACAATGCTGCCGGCAGCGCGAGCCCCAGATAGTGGGGCACGAGGTTGGCCAGCATGTCGAAGACGTAACCCAGCGCGTCCTCGCTCTCGCCGACCAGGTCGAGCAGGCGCAGCATGCGCTCCAGCATCATCAGGGCGAGCGCGCCCAGGAGCGCGCCGAAGAAGGGGCCGGCCAGATGCTTCAGGATGTAGCGGTCGATGCGATCCATGTCGGCGCTCTAACTAGCACAGCAGTCGCGGCCGCGCGGGCGTCATTAAGCCGCCGGGCCTTGCAACGGCCGGTCGCCCGCCGTATGTGCGCGGTCGTAACGAAACGACGGGGCCATTTGATGGCTTTTCTTCGCTCGGACCTTTGGGACGGCCGCAAGCACCACCTGGATCGCATGACGATCCGGGATCTCGTGCGCGCCTACTTCGCCTATCCGGCGATCCAGACCTATCTGGCGCTCGGCGTTCTTTCGGGGGCGGCAGCGGTCTACGCGTGGCCGGGGATCGGCCAGGCCGCGGCGTCTGTCGTCGCGACATTGCTGATCTACGGGCTGGTCTGGTACGTCCTGCATCGTTTCGTTCTGCATGGCCGATATCTCTTCCGCTCGATCCATACGGCGCCGGTCTGGAAGCGCATCCATTTCGACCATCATTCCGACCCCAACGATTTGGGCGTGCTGTTCGGCGCGCTGCATACGACCTTGCCGACGATCGCGCTCGCGACCATTCCGCTCGGCTATCTGATCGGCGGCGTCGGCGGGGCCGCGACGGCCTTTTCCGTCGGCCTCTTCACGACCTGCGCCTATGAGTTCTGCCACTGCATCCAGCACTTGAGCTTCACGCCGAAGCAGCCTTGGCTGAAGCGCATCAAGCGGCTGCACATGGCGCATCATTTTCATAATGAGCAGGGCAACTACGGCATCACCAACTTCTTCTGGGACAAGCTGTTCGGCTCCTATTACGCCCGCGTATCGGAAACCCCGCCGAGCCCGACCGTCCGCAATCTCGGCTACACCGAAGCCGAATATGAGCGATATCCCTGGGTCGCGGAACTGTCCGGCCTGAAGCCGAAGCAGTCGGCGGCCGCGGGCGAAGACTGAAGGCGCGGGCTTGGCCGAATTCAAGGTTCTTCCCGTCGGCGACAAGGCGACCCGGCGCGCATTCCTGGCGGCGCCCGGCCGGATCTTGGCGGGAGACCCGAATTTCGTGGCGCCGCTTCGGATGGAGGCCGCGCAGCGGCTCGACCCGAAACGGCATCCTTTCTACGAATATGGCGAGGCGGCCTTCTGGGTCGCCGTCGATCCGGCCGGACGCCCGGTCGGCCGCATCTCGGCGCAGATCAACCGCAATCACCAAGCCAGATTCGACAATGCGGAAGGCCACTTCGGTTGCCTCGTGGCCATCGATGATCCCCATGTTTTCAATGGTTTGCTCGGAGAATCTGAAGCATGGTTGAAGGCAAATGGGGCCGACGTCGCCGTCGGTCCTGCAAGCCTTTCGATCAACGAGGAGATCGGCCTCCTGGTCGAGGGGTTCGACACGCCGCCGATGCTCCTGATGGGCCACGACCCGCCCTGGGCGGGCGGCCATGTCGAGGCGGCGGGCTATGCCAAGGCGCACGACCTGATCGCCTATGCCTATGATCCGTCGAACGGCCCGCCTGCGCGGCTCGCGGCCTATGGCGCCAAGCTGAAGGACATTCCGGGGGCCTCGATCCGCGCCTTCGACAAGGCGCATTTCGACCGTGACCTCGCACTGATCCTGGGCGTCTTCAACGACGCCTGGTCGGAGAATTGGGGCTTCGTGCCGATGACGCCCGCCGAGATCAAGGGCATGGCGCACGCCTTCAAGGCGCTCGCCGACTTCGGGCTGATTTTCATCGTCGAAATCGACGGCAAGGCGGTCGGCATGGCGGTCAGCCTGCCGAACGTCAACGAGGCGCTGCGGGGTCTGGAGGGGGCCGGATCGGTCTTTGGCCTGCTCCGGCTGCTCTGGCGGCTCAAGGTCGGCGGCGTGAAGAGCGCGCGGGTGCTGCTGATGGGCGTCGCGAAGGCGCTGCAGGCCGATCTTGCGCGCGGGCCCGTCGTCGGCATGGCGCTCGTCAACGCATTGGTGGAGGCGCACCGGGAGAAGGGCTATCGGATGATGGAGCTCTCCTGGATCCTCGAGGACAACGCCCCGATGCGGCGGCTCGCGGAATTCGGCGGCGCGACCGCCTACAAGACCTACCGCGTCTACCGAAAGCCATTGTCGTGACCGGCGCCTGGACCGCGCTCGTCCTGGCGGCGGGGCGGCCGGACGACGCGCTGGCCGCGGCGGAAGGGGTCGTCAACAAGACGCTGATCGACCTGAACGGCCGCCCCGTGCTGCAGCGGGTGTTGGACGCGCTCGCCGCCGCGCCGAATGTCGGGCGTGTCGTCGTCGCGATCGAGGACGCCGGCTTGCTCGCCGGGCTATATCCGAAGCCGGAAGCGGCGCGGGCGGCGGGCCGCGTGGTCGACACCGTCGCCGCCGGCCTGCAGCAATTGGGGCCGCCGCTCTTCGTCGTGACGGGCGACCACGGCCTGTTGACGACGGAGATGGTGGAAACGTTCCTCGCCGGCGCCGCCGCCAACGGCGCAGCGGCGTCCGTCGGCCTGGCCCATGAAGCGACGATCCAGGCAGCGTATCCTGATGTGCGCCGCACCTACATCAAGTTCGGCGACGGCGGCTATTCGGGCTGCAATCTCTTCGCGCTGCGTAATTCCGACGCCGCCAAGGCGCTCGGCTTCTGGCAGGAGATCGATCGGAACCGCAAGCGGCCGCTGGCGCTGATTCGGGCGGTCGATCCCTGGGCGGTGGCGCTTTACGTCGCCGGTAGACTGACGCTCGCGGATGCGATGCGGCGGCTCAGTCGCAAGGTCGGCGTCCATGTCGATGCGGTGACGATGCCGATAGCCGAAGCCGCGATCGACATCGACAAGCCGGACGATCTCGCATTGGCGCGGCGGATACTCGCCAGCCGGGCGCTGCCTCCGAACTAGGGCCGCATGAACGAGTAGTCTTCGTCGTCGCCCAGATTGCGCGCGATGAAGCCGAGTTCGTTCTGGGCGTCCTCGACGCCCGACTCGGCGGCAAGCGCGGCGGCGGCGGCGTCGAGCAGGGACCGGAGCGCCGCCAGACGGTCGACATTCGCGGTCGCTGTCTTTTCGAGCATGGCGGCAAGTTCCGTGCGGGCGAATTCGGACGGCGTCATTCTCGCGGACTCTCCAACCTGGCCGGCGTCACTCCGCGGCTGCGGACGCTGTTTCGTCCTTGAAGCGCTGGACCACCGGACTGTCTTCCGCGAAGGCATAGCACGAGTTGATCGGCGGCCCCTTGCGCCGCATTGCCTCGCCTTCGGTCAGGCCTTCGTCGCGCAGCTTCTGTTCCCGGTAGGAATAGATCGTCTGGAAGGCCGTGGTCGCGACGGGATAGAGTAGCTCCAGCAGGTGCGTGCAGCCCTTGGCGCGGCCGTAGCGTTCCTTGACCTGGTTCATCCAGCCGCCGCGGATGCGGAGGCCTTCCAGGCTCTTGAACGCGAACGCCGCGGCGGGGCAGACGTCATAGGGGCTTTTGGTCGTGAACGCCTCGGCCTTCAGGATGGTCAGGCGGTCGTCGAGCGTCAGCCGGATGGTCATCTCGTGCACCGGGTCGCCCGCCAGCACGAGACCGCGCCAGGCGTTCTCGAAGGGATAGGTCTTCACGTCCTTGAGGGATCCTTCGATATCCCAGCAGCCGTCCTCGCGCGCATAGCCGCGGCATTCCACGTGGCGGACGTGCAGAAGCCGCCGCGGGGCGGGGTCGCTGATGCTCATGCAATGAGGCTCCAATACGATCTTGCAGCGCAGCATAATGCCGTCGCACATGCGGTCAATGCGGGGCGGGGCGCAGCCTGATATGTTCTAGACGCATAAGATTGGGAGTTCGTTGATGCGGGTTGTGATCGTGGGCGGCGGCGTGGCCGGCCTTGCCTTGGCGCTTGGGTTGCGCCGACAGGGGATCGACTATGCGGTGCTGGAGCAGGCGCCCAGGCTGGAGGCGGTCGGCGCGGGCATTCAGTTGAGCCCGAACGCGACGCGGGCGCTGCGCCATCTCGGCATCGGCGACCGGCTCGACGACTTCGCGGTCCGCCCGAGCTGGCATCGCTTCGTCGACTGGCAGGACGGACGCGCGCTGCTGACCACGCCGCTCGGGGACAAGGTCGTCGCCGCCTTCGGTTCGCCCTACATGCATGCGCACCGCGCGGACCTTCTCGACGCAATCCTACAGGAAATCGGCGACGACCCACGGATTCGCCTGGGCGTGCGCGTCGCCGACGTCGGCGAGGACGGAACATCCGCCTGGGCGGAGCTGGAGGGCGGCGAACGGGTTACGGGCGACGTGCTGGTCGCGGCCGACGGCGTCAGGAGCCGCATCCGAGAAGGCCTGTTCGCGCCGGAAGCCCCGCGCTTCTCGGGCTGCATGGCGTGGCGCGGCCTGACGCCGGCGGACGCCGTCCGGGACCTTGGCTACGAACGGGACAGCTACATCTGGATGGGCCCAGAGCGGAGCATGGTGATCTACTTCGTCTCCGGCGGACGCCTGATCAACTGGATCGGCATCGGCCCGTCGGACGGCGATACGCGGGAAAGCTGGACGACCCAGGGCACGACGGCCGCGGCGCTCAAGGAATACGAGGGCTGGCACCCGATGGTGCGCGGGCTGATCGAACGCTCGGCGCCGCCGTTCAAATGGGCGCTCTACGACCGGGCGCCCCTCGATGACTGGCGGCGCGGCCGGATCGTCCTTATCGGCGACGCCGCCCACGCCATGCTGCCCTACCACGCCCAGGGGGCGGCGCAGTCGATCGAGGACGCCTGGGTGCTGGCGCGACGACTGGCGCTGGCGCCGGACATCGACGCGGCGCTGGAAAGCTATGTGGCGCTCAGACGGGAACGCACGACGCAGGTCCAGGGCGCCAGCCGGGCGGCGCAGGACCTCTTCCACATGTCCGAACCGGAGGCGATCGAACGGCGCAATACGCGCTTCGCCAAGATGCAGGCCAATATCGGCGACGGCTTTCCGCCCGGCCAGGAATGGCTGTTCGCCTATGACGTCGAACAGGCGGCGACGGAGCAGGACGAGGGCTGGCGGAAGCTGGCCTGGCGGTAGCGGGCCGCTAAAGCTGGTTCGTCGCGACGACCCGCCAGGCGGCGTGGCCATGTTCGCTTTCGATATGGTCAATGCGCGTGATCGAGCAGTTCTCGACGCTGAAAGCGAGCGCGGCCGCCGGCGACAGGTCGAGCGCCAGCGCGAGCGCCGCGCGGATCGTGCCGCCATGTGCGCCGACGACGATGTCGCGCCCGGCATGGTCCGACGCGAGGTCATGGACGGCGGGCGCGACGCGGGCGCAGAGGTCGGCGAAGCTTTCGCCGCCGGGCGCGCGCTCCTCCGCCGCCAGCATCCAGAAGCCGGGCCAGGGCCCGCCTCTCGGG
>DAINCG010000247.1:0-1699 GCA_036732525.1 Pseudomonadota bacterium
GGCGTCTCCGGCAGCCACAGCTTCGCCGCCGCGCGGGGCGAAGACGACGCGGTCACCAATGTGGGCTTTTTCGTGCGCCGACGGCTCGGCGCGCCGCTTGCGACTACGCCAGCCCCCGCCACGCTTTCGGAGGCGTCCCGATGAACGAACTCGCCGCCCGTTTCCAGGCTTTCGAGCGCCGTTTCCCGACGAAGCGGCAGCGCACGTTCGGCGTCAGCACGTCGGCGCTGCTCGAGCTCTTCGTCTTTTTCGGCCTTGCGCTCCTGATCGACCTGATCGGCTTCGACGGTCATCGCTTCCAGGGCGTCGAGCCGCACCCGTTCTGGATTCCGGTAATCCTGCTCGCGGTCCAGTACGGCACGACCGAAGGCCTGCTCGCCGCGCTCGTCGCGACGGCGGCATTGCTGATCGGCGCCATGCCGGAACAGACGTTCGGGCAGGACATCTACGACTATCTTCGCCATGTGACGGCGGAGCCGCTGATGTGGTGCGTCGCGGCGATCGTCGTCGGCGAACTCGCGTCCCGGCGCCGGCGTCGGCTCGTGCAGACGGAGCGGGCGCTCGTCGACGCGCGGCAGGAAGCGGACGGCCTTGCCGACGCCTATGCCAAGGCGCGGCAGACCAAGGACAAGCTGGAAGCGCGGCTCGCCAGCGACCTGCGCACGACCCTGGCGCTCTACGACGGCGCCCGCGCGATCGAACGATCGAGCACCGGCGACGTGCTGCGCGGCGCTGTCGAATTGGTCCGCGGCGTGCTCGGGCCGGAGAAGTTCTCGATCTTCCTGTTGAACGGCGACGTGCTTGAGGCCGCCGTCCAGGAAGGCTGGGAGACGGGCGACGGCTTTCGCCGCGTGCTGCGGGCCGAAGACCCGATCTACCGGGCGATCGTCGGGGAGGATCGCCGGCTCTGCGCCGCCTATCGCGATCATGCCGAAATCCTGCGGGGGCAGGGCGTGCTCGCGGCGCCCTTGGCCGGCGGTCCAGACGGCCGGCCGGTCGGCATGCTCAAGGTCGAGGCGCTGTCCTTCGCCGACCTCACTACCACTGCGGTCGAGAACTTCCGGCTCGCCGCCGACTGGATCGGTGCGGCGCTCGAACGGGCGCGACGGGCCGAGACGCTCGAGTCGCATCAGGTGATGACGGACGACGGCGCGGCGCTTTCGGCCGCGCTCTATCGGCACGAAGCGGCCTTGATCGCGCGGCTCGGCGAGCGCTTCGGCTTCGCCTGCGCCAAACTGGTCATCGAGGCGGAGAACGCGCACACCGTGGACGCCGACGTCCAGCGTAGCTTCGCCCGCGCATTGACCGCGGCGACGGAAGAGGCGTTGCGCGACACCGACCTCGCCTTCGATCTCGGCCGCCACGGCCGCCGGTACGCGATCCTGCTTCCGGGCGCCGACGCCATGCAGGCGCGTCCGGTCGCAGAGCGGCTGGAGCAGGCCTTGTCCCGCCTGGCGCCTGCCGAGGTGACCGTCGGCGGCGTGCGTGTCCGCGCCGAGAACCTGGAGCCGCCGCGGTGAACCGACCTGCCTACGACCCGATCGCCCGCAGGCGCGCCCAGCGCCGGGAAGCGGCCGCGGCGACGCTGGCGACGCTCGTCGTCGAAGCGCTGCTGACGTTCGCGTTCGTGGCGTGGCCGGCGTTCGGCTGGCTTGCCGTACTCGGCCACGTCGCGACGTCCGCGCTCCTGCTCTGGTGG
>DAINCG010000247.1:1743-3917 GCA_036732525.1 Pseudomonadota bacterium
TACCCCGCGCTGCTGGCGATCTCCACGACGGCGCTCGGTCTCGCCGGCGCGGTCGGCGCGACGTTTGCGTCGCTCGCCCAGCGCGCCTACCGGTCCGAGGCCCGGTCCTTCCAGACTTGGTACTTCAACCTGTTCCCGCCGCGCACGCAGCGCAAGGCGCGCGCCTGGTACGACCTGTCCCGCGCGCTCGGCGACGACGACGTCGGCGGCGTCGAATCCTTCGCCGACCTGATCCGCTTCGGCGACATCGACCAGAAGCTCGCCATCGTGGCCCTGATCGCCCGCCGCTTCGAGCCCCGCTTTGCGCCCGTCCTGCACGCGGCGCTGCAGGACCCCGATGCGTCCGTCCGCGTCCAGGCTGCGACCGCGGCCGCGCATATCGAGAACGACTTCGTCGATCGATGGGTGAAGGCGAAGCGCCGCGCCGACGCGCGCACGGGCGACGCGGAGGCGCAGGGCGACCTCGCGCGCCTGCTCGACGACTACGCATTCGCCGGCATCCTGGACGAACGGCGCGAGTCCGAACTCCGCGCGGCGGCGGAGGCCTGCTATCGGGAAGCGCTTGCGCGCGACCCGGACAACGTTGCAAACCGCCTTGGCTTCGGGCGCCTCCAGATCCGGCTCGGCCGGCATGTCGAGGCGCTCCAGACCTTGCTGCCGCTCTCGCGCGATCCGTCGCCGGAAGCCGCCGGCTGGATCATCGAGGCGCTGTTCCGGATGGGCCGCTTCGACGAGCTGCGCCGCTTTTGCGGGAGGCTCGACGTCGACGCGCTGCCGGAGCGTCTGGCCGCAGCCGTAAGCTTGTGGCGCCCGGCGCCGCTGCCGGCCGCGCTCACCATCGAAGGGGAGGCGGCGGCATGAGCGATCGGACGACGGCCGATATCTGCCTCATTCTTGAAGGCGCCTATCCCTATGTCGCAGGCGGCGTGTCGAGCTGGATGCACGACATGATCCTAGGCCAGCCGGATATCACCTTCCACGTCCTGGCGTTGACCGCGACGGCGGAGGCGCAGCCCTTGAAATACGAGCTGCCGCCGAACGTCGTCGGCTTCGACAGCGTGCCGCTGCAGCTTCCGGCAGGCCAGCCCATGCGGGCGGCGCGGCTCGACCGGCTGTTCGTCAACCTGGACGAGCCGCTGACCCGCCTCCTCGAGGACGGCAATCTGCTTGACCTCGCGCGGACGATTGAACTCCTGGCGCCGCACCGCGACCGACTGGGCGGCGAAGCGCTGCTGGAATCGGAACCGGCCTGGCGGCTGATCCAGCGCATGTATGGCCGGTCCATGCCGGGCGCCTCCTTCCTCGATTATTTCTGGAGCTGGCGGGCGTTGATGGGCGGCCTCTTCCAGATGCTGTTGACGCCGCTGCCGAAGGCGCGGGCCTATCACTGCATTTCGACGGGCTATGCCGGCCTGCTGGGCGCCCGCGCGCGGCTCGAGACCGGCCGGCCGGCGTTCCTGACCGAGCACGGCATCTACACCAACGAGCGCCGCATCGAGATCGCGATGGCCGGCTGGCTGCACGAGCGCGCGCCGGCGGGCTTCAGCCTGAAGCGGGCGTCGCGCGACCTCCGCGACTTCTGGATCGACGCGTTCCGGGCCTATGCGCGAGTCTGCTATCAGGCGATGGATCCGATCGTCACGCTCTACGCCGACAACCAGATCATGCAGCGCCGCGACGGCGCCGCCGAGGCGGCGCTTCGCGTCATCCCGAACGGCGTCGACTACGAGCGTTTCTCCAGCGTCGCGCGCGAGACGAAAGACGGTCCGGCGATCGCGCTGATCGGGCGCGTCGTGCCGATCAAGGACGTCAAGACCTACATCCGCGCGGCGGCCATCCTGGGAAGGCGCTTCCCGGACCTCACCGCCTACGTCATGGGGCCGGCGGAAGAGGATTCCGCCTATGCCCGGGAATGCGTGACGCTCGTCCGGCACCTGGGCCTCGAAGAAACGGTCAAGTTTACCGGCGCCGTCAGGCTCGACGACTATCTCGGCCGCATCGACGCGCTGGCGCTGACCAGCCTGTCGGAGGCCCAGCCGCTCGTGGTGCTGGAAGCCGGCGCCGCCGGCGTGCCGTCGGTCGCGAGCCCGATGCGCAGTGCCGCCCCGGCCCGCGCGCTAGCGATCAGCGCGGCCGCGGCATCGCCGCCGTGGACCAGGTTCAGCCAGCCGTCC
>DAINCG010000247.1:3927-7341 GCA_036732525.1 Pseudomonadota bacterium
GAGAGCCCGGCGTTCGGGCCGGGCGGCGCCGTTACGCCGGGCGCCGACCCGGAAGCGACCGCCGCGGCGCTCGCCGCGATCCTCGCCGACCCGGCCCGCCGGGACGCCATGGGCCGCGCCATGCAGGCGCGCGTCGCCAAGACCTACAACAAGCCCGACATCCTGGCGCAATACGGCGAACTCTATCGCCGCCTCGCCGGCCAGCCGGATCTCGCCTCCCCGTTCCTGAAGCAGGAGGCCGCCTGATGGCCGGCGTCGGTTTCGCCCTGAGACGTCTCGCGGACCGCCCCGATCTCGGCGGCGCCGCGCAGGCCTATATCCACGCGACGGTCATCACGTCCGGCCCCTGGCTGATGACGATCGGCGCGCTTGCCGGCGTCTCGCTCTTCAGCGAAGGCCTGGTCGACCCGAGCGACAGCCTCGCCTTCCGGACGGTGCTGATCTACAGCTTTTGCTTCTCGCTCTGCCTGACCGGCGGGCCGACCATGGCGGCGGCGCGGATGATCGCCGACATGATCTTTGCGCGGCGGTTGGGGGAAGCGTCGGCGCTCATCGTCTCGGTCTACGCGGTCTCGCTGTTCGGCGCCGTCGCGTTTGCGGCGCCGCTGTTCTTCCTGATCGCGGATCTGACGCCGGGGGCCGCCATCGCCGCCGTCGCCAATTTCGGCCTGGTCGCGGCGATCTGGGCCGGGGCCACCTTCGTCACCGCGCTCAAGGACTACTGGACCATCACCGTCGCCTTCGCCGTCGGCATGGCGACGGCGCTCGCCATGGCCGTCTGGATGGGCGGGCTCTGGCATCTGGAAGGCTTGATCTGGGGCTTCAATATCGGCGTCGGCGCCATCGCCTTCGTCCTGATGGGCCGCATCCTGGCGGAATATCCCTCGGACATTCGCAATATCGCCAACATTCCAGGCCGCCTGGCGCCGCTGTGGCCCTATCTCGCGGTCGGCGCGCTGCACAATTGCGCCGCCTGGGCCGACAAGTGGGTGATGTGGGGCGCGCCCGAAGCGCAGAGCGCGATCGGCCTCGTCTACTACGCTCACTACGACGGGGCGATGTTCGCCGCGTATCTCACCATGATCCCGGCGCTCGCCGCCTTCACGCTGCATGTCGAGACCGGGTTCTTCGAGCGCTATCGCCGCTTCTACGACGACATTGCCGACCATGCGACGCTGCCGGAAATCGACCGGTCGCACCGCGACCTGATGTCCACGCTGTTCGGCGGGCTGCGCAATCTGATCGTCCTGCAGGCGGCGATCGCCGCCGTGGTCATCCTGGCCGCGCCGACGCTGATCGAACTGCTGCAGATGGACTATCGTCAGGTCGGCATGTTCCGGTTCGGCGTGCTGGGCGCGGCCTTCCATGCGCTGATCGTCGTCGCGACGATCATCCTCTCCTATTTCGACCTGCGCTGGGACAACCTGAAGCTCCAGGCGTGCTTCTTGGCGACCAACGTGCTCGGCGCCTTCGGCTCGCTCGCCGCCGGCTTCCCGTTCTACGGCTACGGCTACTTCCTGGCGACGGCCGCGACCGCGCTTTTCGGCTTTTGGCTGGTCTACCGCCGCGTCGGCAAGCTGCCCTACGTCACCTTCATCGCGAACAATCCGGCGCTTCGCGGCCACGCCGCGAAGGTGGTCTGACCCCGTCCGCGGTCAGAGCGCCGGCAGCATCCGCGCGACGAGGGGGTGCCGCACGACGTCGGTCTGGTCGAGCCGCGCGATGGCGAGGCCTTCGACGCCTTCGACCCGTTCGGCGACCTCGGCCAAGCCGGACATCCCGTCCATCAGGTCGGACTGGTCGGGATCGCCGGTGACGACCATGGTCGAGCGGGCGCCCAGGCGCGTCAGCAGCATTTTCAACTGGCTGTAGAGGCAGTTCTGCGCCTCGTCGATCACGACGAAGGCGTTGTTGAGCGTGCGGCCGCGCATGAAGGCGATGGGCGCGATCTCGATCGTGCCGTCCTCCAGCGCGGCTTTCATCCGGCGCGCGCCCATGCGGTCGCGCAGCGCGTCGTAGAGCGGGCGGAGATAGGGGGAGAGCTTGTCCTCCGCCGTGCCGGGCAGATAGCCCAGCGCCTCGCCCGCCTCGATCGCGGGGCGCGAGAGGACGATGCGGGCGACGTCGCCGGCTTCCAGCGCCTCCACCGCGAGCGCGACGGCCAGATAGGTTTTGCCTGTGCCGGCCGGCCCGAGCGCGAATACGAGATCATAATTGCGGATCGCGTCGATCAGCGCCGCCTGGTTTGCCGTCCTGGGTTCGATGTTGCGAACGTAGCGCTGTTCCCGCCAGCCTTCGACCGGATCCCAGGCGTCCTGGCTGTGGGCGCGGCGCGCCCGTGCGTCGTCCAGGGTGATCATGTTCGTGCTGGCCTTGCGGTCGCGGCGCTTGCCCATGTGGGTCCCTCGATGTTGCAGGCAAAAAAAACGCCGCCGGCGAACAGGTCGCGGGCGGCGCGGCGAACGAAGCGGTCATCCAGCGATCGGCATCGACGCGGAATGGCTGCGGGCATGTCCCCTCCGGCGCTTCGTCGAGTCGATTCTAGCGGATCGGCGCCGGAGGATTCCATGATTTTTTCGTGACGTCGGCTCCTTTGTTCACGCGGGCGCGAAATTCATCGCCCGAGCATGTTGTTGGGCAGCCACAGCACGATCTCCGGGAACGCGACGAACAGCGCGACCGTCAGCACGTCGCAGATGAAGAACCACCAGATGCCCTTGAAGATCGAACTTAATGGGATGTCTGGACGCACGCCGGCGACGACGAAGCAATTCAAGCCGATCGGCGGCGTGATCAGGCAGATCTCCACCATCTTCACGACGATGATGCCGAACCAGATCGGATCGAAGCCGAGCGCGAGGACCAGGGGCTGCACCAGGGGCAGGGTCAGCAACAGCATGCCGATCGCGTCCATGAACATGCCGAGCACCGCATAGAGCAGCAGGATGATCAGCAGGATCCAGTAGCGATTGACGTCGAGGCCGAGGATCAGATCGCGGATCACGTTCGGCAGGTCGGAGAAGCCGAGGAAGCGGACCAGGATCAGGATGCCCCAGATGATCGTGATGATCATCACCGCGGTCTTGGCGCTCTCCGCGAGCCCGTTGACGAACTGGCCCCGCGTCATGCCGTTCTTCAGCGCCAGCAGGAAGACGACGAACGCGCCGATCGCCCCGGACTCCGTCGGGGTCATCACGCCGGAATAGACGCCGCCCATGATGATGAAGACGACGAACAGAATGCCCCACATCTGACCGAGCGAGGCCACCCGGTCGCCCCAGGAGACTTCGCCGATCGGATCGCCCGCCAGCTTCGGGTTGAGTTTGACGCGGACCATGATCGACGCCGCGTAGATGATCGCGGAGAGAATGCCCGGGATGAAGCCGGCCATCAGCAGTTTCCCGACGCTCTCCT
>DAINCG010000248.1:0-2442 GCA_036732525.1 Pseudomonadota bacterium
GTAGCGCCGGCGGGTCAGGGTGGCGTGGGCCTGGTCGAGCGAGACGGCCGGGTGCGAGCGGGTCGACGCGCGGCCGGATAGCGGAAAGCACAGGACGCCCGGCTCGCCCGCAATGAACTCGGTGCGGACCTTGCCGGTGATCGGTCGGTCGCCGTCCCGTGCGACGGGCAGGTCGAGCAGCAGTCGGCCTTGTCCCGGCAGCAGGTCGCCCTGCCACGCCGCCGCGACGACGACATAGCCCCGTCGGAACAGGAAGCCGTTGCCGGCATGGGCGGGCGTCAGCGGGTCGTTGCTCGGCGGCGCGTCGCAGAAATACTGGATCGCGCGGATATTCCCGCGATTGCCGGTGTCGAAGAAGAGGGCGCCGTTGCCCCGCGCGAGATCGACCGGCTTGAAGATGAAAAGGTCGGTCGAAAACGGGACGAGCCCATCCGCATCGCGCGGCGCATGCTCGATGTCGACGACCCCCGCCTGGGCGGCCGCCATCGGATCGACCCGGTAGTGCGCGCGGCCCTTGAGGCGTTCGTAGGGCCCGGCTTCCGCGAAATCCGCGCCGTCGGCAAAGGCGCGGCGGTCCCGAATGTCGAGCGCGATCAGATTGGTCATAGCGGCGTTTCCCCCCTCTCGCCCACGGCATCGTCGCCGGAAGTCGTGCGGTGGGCAACACCACGCGATCGGCCCGTTTCAGGCACGGACAACGGAGGTTCCAGAAGGTTGCAGGGCCAAACTTGGTCTTCGCCAGGGAAAGCGGCTCGATCCGACAATATGGCGCAAATTTGGCGACCCCGGATACGCTCTCAGGTTCCTGCCAATCGGCGTAATCGCCAGCGAATATTTTTCGGAACTTGCCCGACTGACGTTCGTTGAGCGGTCACTTCACCCACGATGGAGGTGTTAAGCCATGTTCAATTTCCAGAAGACAGTGGCCACAGCCGCGCTGGCGGCCGTTCTCGCCATGCCGGCCTACGCCCAGATGTCCGATGACAAGGCCGCGCCGAAGGACGATGTCGCCGCGCCGGCGACAAATGCGCCGGAAACGGCGCCGCGGACCGAGATGGGGGACGCCGCCTCCAGTCCGGCACGCAAGGACCCGGCCGTATCTCTCGGCGACGCGCCTGAGACCGCTGCGGCCGCGCCGGCGACCTATCGGCCGCTCGATGACGTCAATGTCGTGACGTCGGACGGCGAAGTCGTCGGCGAAGTCGATGACGCCGTCATTGACGCGGCCGGCAAGGTGGTCGGCGTCTCGGTCGAGGTCGGCGGCTTCCTCGGCATCGGCGAAAAGGACGTCGTGATCGATATGGACAAGTTGAAGTTCATCAACGGTCAGTACGTGACGACGCTCGCCAGCGCCGATCTCGAAAACATGCCGGACTGGAAGAAGTAACGATTCTCTCTCGTGCGGCCGGGCCCCGTCTGCAGGATGCGGCGGGGCCCGATTTGCGTCCGGGCCCAGACGCGCATTGAGGGGCGTCCGGCGGACGCGCTAGACTCCGCGAAGGTCGATTGGTCGTTCGCGGAGCCGCCCGATGAAGCTTGGTTTCTTCAGTTACAATGTCGACTATGGCGCAAGGCCCGACGAACTCGCCGCGGCCGTCGAGGCGCGCGGTTTCGAAAGCTTCTGGGTCGGCGAGCACACCCACATTCCCGCCGCCCGCAAGACGCCCTATCCGGGGGGCGGTCCCTTGCCGAAGCCCTACTACCATATGGCCGATCCCTTCGTGTCGCTGATGGCGGCCGCCGCCGCGACTCGGACGATCAAGCTCGGCACCGGCATATGTCTTGTCCCGCAGCACGACGCCATCACGCTCGCGAAAACAGTGGCGACGCTCGACTATTTGTCCGGCGGCCGCGTCATCCTGGGCGTCGGCGCCGGGTGGAGCGAGGACGAGTGCGAGAACCATGGCGTGCCGTTCCGCCGACGCTGGAAGGCGCTCCGCGAGCGCTGCGAGGCGATGCGGACGATCTGGCGGGAGGAAGAGGCCTCCTATGACGGGGAGTTCGCCAAGTTCGAACGCATCATCTCGTACCCGAAACCGGCCCAGGCCGGCGGCCCGCCGATCATCATCGGCGGCGCCCGGGCGAAGACGCTGGAGCGCGTCGCGCGCTACGCCGACGGCTGGATCCCGATCGACGTCCTGATCGACGACCTTGGCCCGATGATGGCGGAATTGCAGGAGAAGATGCGCGCAGCCGACCGCGATCCCGCGTCGCTCTCCATCTCTGTGTTCGCCTTCGACGCGAAGGAGGATGACGTCATCCGCCGCTACCGTGACCTCGGCGTCGATCGTGTCGTCATGATCACGCCGCGCCGCATGGATGACGCGGAACGCTGGCTGGACCAGAAACAGAAGCTGATCGCGGAGGTCGCCTGAACCATGACGCTGGCCGGGAAAGGCTGCTTCGTCGCGTGGTACGATCTGAAGCCAGGGCGCGGCGCCG
>DAINCG010000248.1:2523-3124 GCA_036732525.1 Pseudomonadota bacterium
ATGAGGGCGACGCGGTCGCGACCTTCGCGTCCGCCGCATATCTGGAGCGGCTGAACAACCCGACGCCCTGGACGTCCAGGTCGATGAACCTGTTCGACGGCATGAACCGCACGCTGGCCGAGGTCCGGGGCAGCGCCGGCGCCGGGATCGGCGGCGTCATGTTGACAGTGCAGCTATCGCCGGCGGCGGGCCGCGCGGACGAACTCGCCAGCTGGCTGACCGGCGGCGCGCTGGCGGAGCTCGCGGCGCGCCCGGGCCTCGCCGCGGCGCACCTCTTGGTCGCCGACCGGGACGTCAGCGGCGTGCAGACGGAAGAAAAACGGCTGCGAGGCGCCCCCGATGCTGTCGCCGACTGGGTGCTGCTGGTCGAAGGCTACGATGAAGCCGCGGTCGAGCAGACGGCGGCCGGGCTTTCCGGCGACGGCGGCCTGATCGCGCACGGGGCCGCGCCCGGATCCATGCAAGGCCTCTACCGGCTCGATTACCTGATCGACGAGGCGGTCGCGAAGGCGATCTGGCGGCCGCCCGAAGGCTGACGACGCCATGTGCCGCCCGTCCGAACAGGCGTAGACTGCCGCGGGAATTGGCGCCGCTTGTGGCT
>DAINCG010000248.1:3134-7332 GCA_036732525.1 Pseudomonadota bacterium
CCTGCCATGAAAGGGGGCCGAGATGTTCCGTTCGCTATGCCGGATCTGCCGTTTCGCGGGCGTGTCGGCGGCCGCCCTGGCGTTCCTCCTCGTGACGCCCGGCGCCGCCGGCGCCGCGGACGGAGCCGGAGCGTTCCGCCGTATTCCCGTTCAATACATCGCCGCGCTCGGCGCGCCCGAAGCCACATCGGGCGCCGGCGCCGAGACCTGGGGCATCTGGCGCGTCGATCCGGGCCCGCGCGGCGAATATCTCTCGAGCTATCCGCAGATCGCGGCGGCTGATGGGCGGACGGCGGCTGGCTGGCGGTTCGACGCGAAGGACTGGTGGCTTGAGGAGCACGGGCTGATCATGGAGCAGCCCGACTTCCCGCTGCCGCCCGGGCGCTATCTCGTGACCGGCGGCCGTGAGACCGTCGCGCCGCTGACCGTCCATCCGACCGGCCCCGACGGCGTCAGGCGCTGGGAGCTTGCCGATGGCGCGACGCTCCACGACGTGACCCATCTCGGCTGCCGCTCCGCCCGATACACGCCGCCGGCCGACGGCGGACAGTGCACCCCAGCCAAGGCCCGACAGGAAGAATTTCCCGTCGATCCCGGCGCCGAAATGCCGGCGGTCGAAGGCTGCGCCAAGCAGGACTACGCGGTGCTTTTCGTCATCGGAATCGCCGAATAATCCTCGATCTGAATGTCAGAGCGCCCCGAACAGCAGGTTCGGGATTTCGATAAACTGGCGCATCATCGCGTGGTCGGCGACCCACTTGTCGAACTCCCCGCGGGAGACGACGCCGTCGTCATTGACGTCGGCGCGGGCGAGCGCCAGTTCGGCGTCCTGCTCGATCTCGTCATAGTGCCGGACCGCTTCGAAGGTCACCGCCATGCCGACGTCGGATTCGTCGAAATAGGGATCGAACAGGTTTTCGATCATATGGATGCCGCGCAGGCCGACGACGCGCAGCATGTTGTGCATCTCCTCCCGGTCGAGCGCGCCGTTGCCGTCGACGTCGAACAGATCGAACATCAGCCGGCCGCGCACCGCGGCGTCGCCGGGGCAGAACAGCGAAAGGCCAAGCAGCGCCTCGCCGGTCGTGATCGTGTGGTCGTAGTCGATGTCGATCACGTCGAAAAGACGGCTCGCTGCCTTTTCCAGGTTGCCGGCGCCGTCGAACAGGACGCCCGTCAGCATGCGGAAGCCCTTCTTGCCGAGCTGCGCCGACATCGGCGTGCCGTCGGGGCCTGTGCGGAAAAGCCGGGGCTCCTTTCGCCTCAACTCCTCGAACGCGGCCATCAGCGCTTCCGGGGCCATCGGCGTCAGGCCCATGTCCGCCGCGAGACGCTTCACGGCCGCCAGGGTGACCGTCAGGTCGCCCGAGGCGAAGCTTTTGCAGCGCACGATTTCGTTCATCTTGGGCACGTCGATGACGGCCGGGACGGAATGCTTGGCGCTCTTCGGCGGCCAGGCATCGTCCGGGTCCTTCAGGATGACGCCGGTCACCTGCTTGATCAGGTCCGCCACCATCGGCATCCGGCAAAAGCTGTCGAGCGTCTGCTGCTTCGCGGCGAGGCGCAGGTGGCGGTAGACCATGTCGAACGGCGCATGGTCGCCTTCGACCAGGTCGAACACGTCCATGGCGGAATAGTCCGCATCCGGGTTGACGTTGGCCGCGCGGTGCAGCGCCGCCAGCGCCTCCTTGGGCACGTATCCGACCTCGAGCCCGTCTTCCAATCGGCAAAGCGCGCCCAGGATGGCGAAATAGTCCGGCCGCGGCGGCTGGGTGAACGACCAGAGCGGGCGCATGGCGTCCGTCAGATAGAAGACCTCGCCCGCCTTGTGCGGCCGGTTCATGATTGGGTTGCGGTGCGGGAAGCGGCCGAACACCAGCACGGCCTCGGCATGCTCGATGATCGATTTGATGAAATACCAGCTGACGTACTGGTTGACCTTCTTCAGGTGCGGCGGCGAGGCGGCGACCAGGTCGGCGCTCCACCGGGTCCACTTCTGGACCGAAAGTTCCTGCATGCCACGTCGTTCGGGGTGGGAGAGGGCGACATAGACCCACATGCGTTCGACGAGGTTGTATTCGTCGATGTCCCAGCCCTGGTCGCAGATGTGCTTCAGCATCGGGTTGGTGATCGGGTCGTTCGCATAGGCGACGGGCGTGCCGCGATAGACGCAGCGCCCGAACTGATCGAGCACGATGGTCTTGGCGAGGAAGCCCTTGGGCGTCGACCAGATCGGGTCGGCGAAGAACTTGTCGATGCCCTCCAGGTGGATCTGTTCGCACCATTCGCGCTGGGCCTCGCGAAACCCTTCGTCTTCCGAGCCGCGGGCGAACACGCCGACGCGCCATTTGAGCATGCCGTTCCGCCAGTTGTCCTCGGTCGTGTCGCCGACGTCCCGCATCGGCCCCAGCCAGAAATCGAAAACGGCTTCGGGCGTGCGTTCGGCGATGCTCATGGCGTATCTCCCTGATTCGAGGGAAAACAGTACCGGGACTTCGCCAAGGCCGACAATTGGAATGTCAGCTTGTTGTGATGCGTGTCGTCAATCTGAGACGCCGGCGGATGCGGCGGGAAAGCTCGTCGACGGCGATGTTCAGGATGGCGGTCAGCGCGATCAGGAAGAGCGCCCGGTCGAGGCGGATTTCGGCGAAGGCGCTGTCGATATAGAAGCCGAGCGTCGCGACGCCGAGCAGGCCGAGGATCGCCGTCTCGCGGATGATCACTTCCCACCGATAGAACAGAAACGCCAGCGCCTGACGATAGATGCGCGGGACCGCCTCCCAGGCGTAGCGGTCGAAGCCCCGGGGCGCGTCGGGGCGAAGGGTCATGGTTTCGGTGTACCGGCCGACCAGATGCCCGATGATCGCGCCGTTGTGCAGCGCGAGCGCCAGGATCGCCGGCAACATCGAGGGCCCCCAGAGCTGCAGCAGCACGTAGGCCAGCAGGTACTCGGGCGTCGAGCGGAGGGCCACCAGGAAAATATGGCCCGCCATGCGCGTCGGTTTTCGGAAGAAGAGCGGCGAGATCAGCGGGAAGAACAGGAAGGTCAGGATGCCGGTCAGCACCAGGGCGATCGTCGCCAGCTGCAGGGTGGCGATCGCGCCGGGGATCGCCTGATCGACGAACAGATGGCAGGTCCATTCCGCGAATTCGGAAAGCGCTTTCGGCGCGAGGACGCCGCCCTCGCGAAGCGGCGCCGGCACGATGTCGTGGGTGAGGAACCGCCAGACGTTCTGGCTGATGGCGACGCGGTCCCAGGGCAGGACGAGCGCCGCGCCGATCAGATAGAACGGCAGCAGGCGCCGGCGCGCCCAGAGGCGGATCGTCGCGACGATCAGGAAGAAGATCAGCAAGAGCGCCCAGACCTCGTCGTAGCGGCCTTCGCCGAACGCCGTCTCCAGGTGGTATCCGAGCGTCGGCAGACCGAGGAAGCCCAGGATCGCGCTTGTGCGCAGGCCGCATTCCAGACGGTAGAGGGAGTATGTGCGGAAATGCGGCCAGGCTTCGGGCGCCCGCACGAACAGGAAGAGCGAGATCGCGCTCGTCCCTTTGGGCGCCGCCTGCATCGGCGCCGGATCCTGCTCCTCCAGAATTTCCGCATAGACCTTGGCGAAGATGCCTGCGTAGGGGATGGCGATGGCAAGCACGCCGGTCAGCGGCGAGAGGCCGAAGACCTGGAGGAAGATCAGCGCCCAGAAAAGCTCGTGCACCGCGCGGATGAGCGCGCAGAAGGTCGCAACGCCCGGCAGGTGAAAGACGAGCGCCAGGCCGAAACCCGCCACGTTGGCGATCGCCACGCCGATGATCGCGAAGGCGACCGTGTAGGCGATCGCGCGGCCAAGCTCTTCCGTCGCCGTGAAGTCGGGCGGGACGAGGCCGCCCAGCAGGCGCGCCATCTCGCCCCAGGGATCGACGGTCGCGATCTCGATATCGGCGAAGGCGAGGCAGATCGCCGCCAGGGCAAGCGCGCCCAGCACGACCTGTCCCGTCGGCGTGCGCCAGGGCGGCGGCGGCCGCGCCGCGCCGTCAGCGGCCATAGATCCGGTCCAGGTCCTTCAGGCCGACTTTGCTCGTTGGCGCGTCGAGAACGATCCGGCCGTCCTTGAGGCCCACGATGCGCGTGCTCGTCTCAAGCGCCAGCGTGCGGTCGTGCAGGGCGAGCACGCTCGCCCCATAGCCCTCGAACAGCGCCTGCAGC
>DAINCG010000249.1:0-1408 GCA_036732525.1 Pseudomonadota bacterium
GGCCGAGATCGTCCTTGCCCTCGAAGCCGTCGATGTCGGTCCGCTTCGCCATGGTCAGGCCGATGTCGTCGAGGCCGTTCAGCAGGCAGTGCTTCTTGAAGGGATCGACGTCGAACTTCACCGTCTCGCCGTTCGGGCGCGTAATCGTCTGCGATTCGAGATCGACCGTCAGCCGGGCGTTCGCGCCGAGCTTCGCGTCTTCCATCAGCTCGTCGACGATCTCCTTGGGCAGCTTGATCAGCAGCATGCCGTTCTTGAACGAGTTGCTGAAGAAGATGTCGGCGAAGTCGGTCCCGATCAGGCACTTGATGCCGAAGTCGTTGAGCGCCCAGGGCGCATGCTCGCGGCTCGACCCGCAGCCGAAATTATCGCCGACGACCAGCACCTCGGTGTTGCGATAGGCCGGCTTGTTGAGGATGAAGTCCTCGTTCTCGGACCCGTCGGACTTGTAGCGCATATCGTTGAAGAGATGCTTGCCGAGGCCCTTGCGCTCGATCGTCTTCAGGAACCGCGCCGGAATCACCTTGTCCGTATCGATGTTCTGCGCCGGCATCGGCGCGGCGACGCCCGTGAAGGTCTTGAACTTTTCCATCTTGGCTCTCTCCCGGCTCAGCAGCGGCCCAGCGGGCCGCGACGATCCAATTCCGCCATGAAATCGACGCCCGCCGCGGCCCGCTCGTCGGGCCAGGCGAGGCGCGCCATGTCCACCGCCAGCAGGCGGCCGTCCCGGCCGCGCACCATGGCGGACGAGGCCTGCGCCATCGACACGTCGTCGAAAGCGTCGAGGTCGAAGCTCAGCGCAGCCGCCGCCATCCGGCGCGTCACGCGAGAAACTCCCGGACGTCGGTGAGATGTCCCTTGATCGCGGCCGCCGCCGCCATCGCCGGCGACACGAGGTGCGTGCGGCCGCCCGGTCCCTGCCGACCTTCAAAATTGCGGTTCGAGGTCGAAGCCGAGCGCTGACCGGGGGTGAGTTTGTCCGCGTTCATCGCGAGGCACATGGAGCACCCGGGCTCGCGCCACTCGAAGCCCGCCTCGGTCAGAATCTTGTCGAGGCCCTCGGCCTCGGCCGCTTCCTTGACGAGGCCGGAGCCAGGCACGACCAGCGCCTGCACGCCCGACGCGACCTTCCGGCCCTTGGCGACCGCCGCGGCGGCGCGGATGTCCTCGATGCGGCCGTTGGTGCAGGAGCCGATGAAAACGACGTCCACCTTGATGTCCTGGATCGGCATGCCGCCGGTCAGGCCCATATATTCGAGGCTGCGCGCCACGCCCTGCCGGCGCCACTCGTTGTCGAAGTCTTCCGGCTTCGGCACGGTCGCGGTGACCGGCAACGCATCCTGCGGGCTGGTGCCCCAGGTGACGTAGGGAACGATCGTCGCGGCGTCGAGCACGACTTCCTTGTCGT
>DAINCG010000249.1:1506-2347 GCA_036732525.1 Pseudomonadota bacterium
CGATCGACATGTTGCAGACGGTCATCCGGCCTTCCATCGAAAGGTTCCGGATCGCCTCGCCGGCGTATTCGATGACGTGCCCGGTGCCGCCGGCCGTGCCGATCGTGCCGATGATGGCGAGGACCAGGTCCTTGCCGGTCACGCCTTCCGGCGGCGTTCCGTTCACGGTGACGCGCATGTTCTTGGCCGGCTTCTGCACCAGCGTTTGGGTGGCGAAGACATGCTCCACCTCGGACGTGCCGATGCCGAAGGCGAGCGCGCCGAACGCGCCGTGGGTCGAAGTGTGGCTGTCGCCGCAGACGACCGTCATGCCGGGCTGGGTCAAGCCCTGTTCCGGCCCGATGATGTGGACGATGCCCTGGCGGATGTCGTCGACCGGGAAGTAGGGAACGCCGAATTCCTTGACGTTCTTTTCCAGCGTCTCGACCTGGAGCTTGGACTCGGGGTCTTCGATCCCCTTGCTCCGGTCAGTCGTCGGCACGTTGTGGTCGGCGACCGCCAGCGTGCGGTCCGGGCGGCGGAGCTTGCGGCCCGCCTCCCGAAGCCCCGCGAACGCCTGCGGGCTGGTCACCTCATGCGCGAGGTGCAGGTCGATATAGATCAGCGCCGTGCCGTCTTCTTCCGTCGAGACGACGTGGTTGTCCCATATCTTGTCGAACAATGTGCGCGGCTTCGCCATCGCGCCTCTCTCCCCGAATGTGCCTGAAGGCGGCCGCCGCCTCTTCCGGACGGCGGCGCCCGTGGGTCGGCCGGAACTCGGCCTATGCGTCCGTCTTTACGGTGCGGCGACGCTCCTTGATGCGCGCCGAACGGCCGCGCCGGCCGCGGAGGTAGTAGAGCT
>DAINCG010000249.1:2357-7320 GCA_036732525.1 Pseudomonadota bacterium
GCCCGACGCACGCGGCCCTGCCGCACGACGTCGATGCTCTCCACGTTCGGCGAATAGAGCGGGAAGACGCGCTCCACCCCTTCGCCAGACGAAATCTTGCGCACGGTGAAGGACGAGGCGACGCCGGCGTTGCGACGGGCGATGCACACGCCTTCGAACGCCTGAATACGCTCCCGCTCGCCTTCGACGACGCGGTAGTTGACGCGGACGGTGTCGCCCGGACGGAAGTCCGGAATGTCCTTGCCTTCGGTTACGCGGGCGATCTCTTCCAGCCCGATCTGCTCAACGATGTTCATGAGGCCGATTCCTTCTTCTTCTCGCCTTGCATGAATGGGACGCGGGGCGTTATTGCCCGGCGCCGGCATGGCCGCGGGAGAGGTAGGCCGCCCAGAGATCGGGTCGGCGCGTCCTCGTCGCGACTTCCGCCTGTTCCCGACGCCATGCCGCTACGCGGCCATGGTCGCCGGACGTCAGTACGGCCGGCGCCTCGATCCCGTTCCACACCCGCGGTCGGGTGTAGTGCGGATATTCGAGGAGCCCGCCTTCGAAGCTCTCCTCGGCCAGGCTGTCCGCCTGGCCCATCACGCCCGGCAGCAGCCGGACGCAGGCATCGAGCACGATCATCGCCGCCGGCTCGCCGCCGGAGAGGACGAAGTCCCCGATGCTGATTTCGCGGACCTCGCGCGCGTCGAGCACGCGCTGGTCCACCCCTTCATATCGTCCGCACAGCAAAACCAAGCCCGGCCCGGCGGCGAATTCCCTCGCCGTCTCCTGGTCGAACCTGGCGCCTCGCGGCGACAAATAGATCAAGGGCAGGTCGGCCGCCGCCGCGCCAATCGCCGCATCGACCACGTCCGCCCGCATGACCATGCCGGCGCCGCCCCCGAACGGGGCGTCGTCGACAGTTTGGTGCTTATCGCGCGCAAAGCTGCGGATGTCCAGCGTTTCCAGCGTCCACGCGCCGGCGTCGAGCGCCTTCCCCGCGAGCGACACGCCGAGCGGTCCCGGAAACATCTCCGGGAAGATCGTCAGCGCCTGGGCGCGCCAGGGCGGCCGCGCCGTCACGAGGCGTTCTCCGCCGCTTCCGCGTCCGTGCCGGCTTCGGGGGACCACAGGCCGGGCGGCGGGTCGACGACGACGCGGCCGCCGGCGATGTCGATCTCGGGCACGACGGCCAGCGTGAACGGCAACCCCAGCGGCGCGCCGCCCGCATCGAGGTCGATCTCGATCAGATCGCCGGCGCCGTAGTTGTAGAGCGCCGCCACGACGCCGATTCGGCCCGCCGCAGCCGTTTCGACCGCGAGCCCGATCAGGTCGGCGTGGAAGAACTCGTCCGCGTCCGGCTCCGGCAGGGCGTCGCGGCTGAGATAGAGCGTGACGCCCTTCAGCCGCTCCGCCGCCGTCCGGTCCCGAACGCCGTCGATCCTAGCGATCGCCACCGTGTCCCTCGCTTCCACGACTTCGAGCCGGAAGACGGCCTTGCCGTCGGCGTCGGTCAGCGGCCCGTAGGCGTCAAGCGTCGCCGGTGATTCCGTGAACGTCTTGACGCGCACGAGACCCCGGACGCCCTGGGCCGCGACGATGACGCCGGCCGCCGTCAGACCGCCCGCAGCCACCTCGGGATCAGCCCTCGGCGGGCGCCGCTTCTTCGGCCGGCGCCTCTTCGGCCGGCGCGGCCGCCGCTTCGGCCGCAGCCGCCGCGGCCGCGGCCGCCTCGCGCATGCGCTCCTGGGCCTTCGCCTTCGGCTGGTTCTTCTTGGTCTGGTTCGGGATCGCCGGCTTCGCCATCAGGCCGGCGTCCGCCAGGAAACGCGCCACGCGATCGCTCGGCTGCGCGCCGTTCGACAGCCACTCCTGGATACGCTCCGTCTTGAGGCGGATGCGGTCCTCATGCTCGCGCGGCAGCATCGGGTTGTAAGTGCCGACCTGCTCGATGAAACGGCCGTCGCGCGGATCGCGCGAATTGGCGACGACGATGCGATAGTACGGGCGCTTCTTGGCGCCGCCGCGGGTGAGACGAATCTTGACGGACATTGTTGTTGCTTCCTTCTAATAAAAACCGAATTCGTTGAGGCTGTTACAGCCGTTACCGCCCGAATGGGTTGAAGCGGCCCTTGCCGCCGAGGCCGGGCATGCCGGGCAGACCGCCGCCCGCCCCGCCGCCGAGACCGCCGGGCAGCGCCGGACCGCCGGCGCCGGGAAGGCCCATGCCCGGCGGCAGCGCCGACATCTTCCCCTTCTTGCCCATCTTGCGGCCCATCTTGTTCATTTTCTTCATGACATCACGCATTTGGTCGAACTGCTTCAGCAGCCGGTTCACATCCTGAACCTCGACTCCCGCGCCCGCCGCGATGCGGCGCTTGCGCGACGCCTTCAGGATGTCCGGCTTCTGCCGCTCCTGCTTCGTCATGGAAAGGATGATCGCTTCCTGGCGGGCGAGCATCTTCTCGTCGATATTGGCCTCGGCCATCTGCTTCTTCATGTTGCCGACCTGCGGCAGCAGGCCCATCAGGCCGCCGAGCCCGCCCATCCGCTTCATCTGGCGGAGCTGCGCCAGGAGGTCGGAGAGGTCCATCCGGCCGGCCTGCAGCTTCTTCGCGAGCTGCTCCGCCTCTTCCTGCTCGATCGTCTCGGCCGCGCGTTCGACCAGGCTGACGACGTCGCCCATGCCGAGGATACGGCCGGCGATGCGGTCGGCGTGGAACGGCTCGATCGCGTCGAGCTTCTCGCCCGTGCCCATGAAGCGGATCGGCTTACCGGTGATCGCGCGCATGGAGAGCGCGGCGCCGCCGCGGGCGTCGCCGTCGACGCGGGTCAGCACGATGCCCGTGACGTTGAGCCGGCTCCCGAATGCCTCGGCGACGCCGACCGCGTCCTGGCCGGTCATGCTGTCGGCGACCAGCAGGGTCTCGTTCGGGCGGACGATGCGGGCGACCTCCTCGGCCTCCTGCATCATCTGCTCGTCGACCGTGGTGCGGCCGGCGGTGTCGATGAAGACGACGTCGTAGCCCTGGCGCTTCGCCGTATCGATGGCGCGCCGGGCGATGGCGGGCGCCATCTCGCCGAAGACGATCGGCAGCGTGTCGACGCCGGCCTGCACGCCGAGCGTCGCGAGCTGCTGCTGTGCGGCCGGGCGGTGCACGTCGACCGACGCCATCA
The DNA here is from genome assembly GCA_036732525.1 of Pseudomonadota bacterium. GTDB lineage: Bacteria > Pseudomonadota > Alphaproteobacteria > Bin95 > Bin95 > VMCJ01. The sequence goes on from DAINCG010000249.1 coordinate 5,517, forward strand.
ATACGCGCTTCCTGTCCCTCTGCTTCAGGCGGATCGCGAGCTTGCCGGTGGTCGTCGTCTTGCCGGAGCCCTGCAGGCCGCACATCAGGATGACCGCCGGCGGATTGGCGCCGAGCGCGAGTTCCCCCGCCGTCGGCGGCGCGTCCGGCCCGCCGCCCAGCATGGCGACCAGCTCGTCATGGACGATCTTCACGACCTGCTGGCCGGGAGAGACGCTGCGCAGGACCGACTGTCCGATGGCCTTTTCGGTCGCCTGCTCGACGAACTTCCGCGCGACCGGCAGCGCGACGTCGGCCTCGAGCAAGGCCAGGCGCACTTCGCGCATCGCCTGCCGGACATCGTTCTCCGAAAGCGCGCCTTTGCCCGTCAGCGCCTTGAAGGCGCCTGACAGCCGATCGCTCAGGCTCTCGAACATGTCGCCGTTCCTTCCCCGTCCCTAGGGACGTGGCCGAACGCAAAACGCGCCAGTGCGCGAACCCTCGCGGACTGACGGCGGCCCAGAAATCCGGACCGTAGGCATTCGACCTGCCGGTTGATGGCGGCGTTATGGCGCTTTCGGCGGCGGAATGCAAGGATTGCGCGGCCGCGCGAGGGGCGCGGCCCACGACCCTATCTGGACCAGCATATGACCGACGTCGTCACGACCGAAATGCGGGGGCCGATCGCCCTCCTGATCCTGAACCGACCCGAAGCGCTGAACGCGATTTCCATGGACCTCGCCCGCGACGTCGCGGCGACGCTCATCCGCCTCGATGAGCAGCCGAACGTCAAAGGCATCGTGCTGACCGGGGCGGGCGACCGCGCCTTCTGCGCTGGCGTCGATCTGCAGGAGGCCCGCAACAAGGAGGTCCACGAGATCGAGGCCTGGTTTGGCGGCGTCTGCAACATCTACAAACAAATCTTGCTGACCGACAAACCGGTCATCGCAGCCCTGAATGGCGTTGCGACCGGCGGCGGTTTCCAGATGGCGCTCGTCTCCGACCTTCGCGTCGCGCATGACGGCGTGCGCGTCGGCCAGCCGGAGATCAACGCCGGCATCCCGAGCGTGATGGGCTCCTACTGGATGAGCCTGCATCTCGGCTGGTCCCTGAACCAGGAGCTTTCCATGACCGGCCGGATGATGGACGCGGGCGAAGCGAAGCACTTCGGGATCCTGAACCGCGTCGTCGGGAAAGATGAGGTCATCCCGACCGCCTGCGAACTCGCCGAACACCTCGCCGGCAAGTATGCCGTCGCCTGGGCGCGCACGAAGAGGCGCTTCCGGGAAGTCGCGCTCGCCGGCTTCGAGGAGGCCTTCCGCGCCGGCGTGCTGGGGCAGCAGGAGGCGTTCGCGAAGGGCGAGCCGCAGCACTTCATCGACACGTTCTTTGCGGCCAAGAAGAAGGCCTGACGGTCAGACGTCCCCGACTTCGAGAAGTTCGATCCGCGCGCCCGAGCGCTCCAGCAGCGGCGCGAGGGCCGCGCGGCGCTTGTCCGCGCGGAAGCTGTCGAAAGCGGCGCGATCGGGGAATGACACGACATGGGCCTCGACGCCCGCGTCGGCGGTACGCATCCGGCGTTCGAGGCGGCCGCCATAGCTGGCGAGGAACGGGATCGCCTGCTCTTCGTATGCCTGGAAGTCCGCACGCCCTTCCGGCGGCACGCGGGCCAGCATCAGGAGCAACAGCGGCGCGTCGGCCGCGTCAGTCATGGCAGACGATGCAGAGCTTGTTGCCGTCCGGGTCGCGGAGATACGCGCCGTAGTAATTCGCGTGATAGTGCGGGCGGAGGGCCGGCGCGCCCTCGTCCCGACCGCCGACGGCCA
>DAINCG010000250.1:0-7303 GCA_036732525.1 Pseudomonadota bacterium
CCGGCACGTCGATCGGCCATTCGAACGCCCGGGACGCGATCGGCGTCGGCGCGGCGTTCTACCAGGACACGCCCGCGTTCGGCACGAGCCCGCCGGAGAAGGAAGGCTTCTCCTCCTTCGGCAACACGCCGATCCTGTTCGATGTGACCGGCGCGCGCCTCGTGACGCCTGAAGTCCGCCAGGCGCCCGATTTCGTCGCGCCCGACGGCTCCAATAACACCTTCTTCGGCCAGGACGTCGAACCGGACGGAAATCCCAACTTCTTCGGCACTTCGGCCGCGGCGCCGAACGCCGCCGCGGTCGCGGCGCTATTGCTGGAGATCAACCCGAACGCCACGCCGGCGATGATCAACGATGCGCTGATCGCGTCCGCCATCGATATGGACGATCCGAACACGCCCGGCTTCGACGTCGGCGTCGACGCTGCGACGGGGGCAGGTCTGATCCAGGCCGACGTGGCGGCCGGCCTGCTCACCCTCGACGACGTGCTCTCCGGCACGAGCGCGGGCGAGACGATCAACGGTCTGGCCGGCAACGACGTTATCGGCGGCCTCGGCGGCGGCGACACGATCATCGGCGGCCCCGGCGCCGACACGCTGGACGGCGGCGCGGGCGTGGACCTGCTTTCCTATCGGACGGATACGACGGGCGTCAGCGTCAGTCTGTTCGGCGGTTCGGCCGTGAACGGCGACGCGGAAGGCGACGTGTTCGCCAACTTCGAGAACCTCGAAGGCGGCAGCGGGAACGATACGCTTTCGGGCAATACGACGGCGAACATCCTGAACGGCATGGGCGGTTCGGACACCCTGAACGGCGGCAGCGGCGTCGACCTCCTGCGCGGCGAAGCGGGCATGGACACCCTGAACGGCGGCAACGACAACGACACGCTCGTTGGCGGCGCCGACGGCGACGTGCTGAACGGCGGCCCTGGCAATGACGTCATCGACTATTCGGCCGAAACGGCTGGGCTGAACATCCGCCTGTTCAACGGAACCGCCGCCGGCGGCGGCGCGACGGGCGACAGCTTCACCGCGGTCGAAAGCGTCAATGGCGGCTCCGGCAACGACTAAATTGCCGGCGACGTAAATTCGAACGACCTGAATGGCGGCGGCGGCAATGACATCCTGCGCGGCGGCAGCAGCGCGGACAATCTGTTCGGCATGTCCGGCACGGACAATCTGGATGGCGGCCCGGGCGACGACATATTGGTCGGCGGTGCGGGCGGCGACGTTTTGGCGGGCGGCGCCGATATTGATGCGCTCAGCTATCAGGGCGATACCGTCGGCGTCGAAGTCCGCATCCATAATCTGAGCGCGACCGGCGGCGACGCGGCCGGCGACACGTTCTCCGGCATCGAGAACCTGATCGGCGGCGCCGGCGGCGATTTCCTCGCCGGCAACTCCGCGCCCAACCAGTTGTTCGGCCAGGACGGAAACGACATGCTGCGCGGCGGCAGCGCCAACGACCTGCTCGAAGGCGGCGCGAACGACGATATCCTGTACGGTCAAAACGACGCCGATACCCTGCGCGGGCAGGCGGGCGACGACTATCTGGAAGGGGGCCCCGGCGCAGACGTTCTCGACGGCGGCGCGGGCGCGGGCGACACGCTCAGCTACGCCAACTCGACCGGCAATGTGAGCGTACGCCTGTTCAACCTCAGCGCATCCGGCGGGGATGCGACGGGCGACGTCTTCAGCAATATGGAGTTCCTGATGGGCGGGCTCGGCAACGACTATCTGGTCGGCGACGCCCAGGCGAACGAGATCCGCGGCGGCGCGGGCACGGACCAGGTGCGCGGCGGCAGCGGCAACGACCTGCTCGACGGCGGCGAGGACAGCGACATCTATCTCGGCGGCCCGGATGCGGATCAGTTCAAGTTTTCGTCGAATCTGACGGGCGACGTCGACACGCTATCCGATTTCACGCCAGGGGACGGGGACGTCATCGTGCTGCGCGACAACGTCTTCACCAATCTTGCGACGATGGCGACGCCAAACGGCGCGCCGCTTGGGGCCGCGGAGTTCGTCGTTGGCGCCGCCGCGACGACAGCCGACCACCGCATTGTCTACGACAGCACGACAGGGGCCATGTTTTATGATGCGGACGGTACCGGCGGGACGGCGCAAATCCAGTTCGCGCTGCTCATCGGGACGCCGACCGTCCAGGCCTCCGACATTTTGGTCGCCTGAGGATAGCTTGCGCCAATCCAGGGTGACGGCGGAATGACGGTTTCCGTCCTGCGCCGGCGCGCCACGCGGGTAAATTGTGGGTCGAGGCGCAATATGGGGGTTAAAACTATTTTATAACATAAGGTTATGACATTTTTCTTGCCTGACATATTGCTCAATCGGCGTACGCTTTTGAAGCAAGGGCATGTCCATAGGCGCCGGCGACGAAGCTGGGGATAACCCTGTGTATGACTGTCGGTCTTTTGGATGGCCGCCCGGTCTCGATTGCGTAATCTTTCGCGCACAAGAGAATCGAGTCGAGTCGCGGTTTGAAGATCGATACGCCAAGAACAGAGTGGGCCCCCGCGCTCTTCGGTCTCGCGATATTGCTCGTTGCGGCGGGCGCCGGCATTGCGCAATTGGCGGCGCAGAACGCCAAGGAAGTCACGGCGAGCCGTCAGCAGCCAGCCATGGAACGACTAACAGTTCCAGCGTCTGCGCCTGCCGACAGCATTCGCCCGCCTGAGACGCCCGCCTGATCGACGTCTCGCGCAGACCGCGCGCCTCTACCCATACCGCTCAAGGTCGTATTCGGCGCCGCTGTCACGACATCGACGCTTCGGATGTTCCGGGAGGTCGGGAGCCAAGGCTGATGCGCCGTTGCGTGCCTGCGCGATAGATTGAAGCGGCGCGACGTTCGAGCCGCGAAGGTCTTTCGCGGCCTGCAGGTCGAGCTTCGAGCACAGAGATCCGATCGGAACGGCGATGGCTGGGCGATTTCCCGAACTTGATGGCAAGACGCTGCTGATATGCGTCGGCGGCATGCGGTGCGGCACCAGTTGGCTCTATCACTACCTCGCCGCGCTGCCGGGCGTCGCTGTGTCGCCGATCAAGGAAGTGCACTTCTTCAACGCGAAGTTCCCCGTCAATTCACTGACGGACATGGACGCATTGGCGCTGAAGCGCCTCGGGATTCATGCGGGGCGAAAAGGCGACCCCGTAAAATATCTGCTCGGCGCGCCGATGTATCAGGCCAGCATCGACCGTGCGCAGATGATCTATGACGATATGGCATATTTTGGGCATTTCGCTCGGATCTCTACGCCGGAGACGGCGACGCTCTGCGATATCACGCCAGCCTATGCGGCGATTGGCCAGCCCGGATTTCAGTACATCAGGACGTTTGTCGCCGGGCATGGCCTGCGGCCGAAGATCCTGTTCATCATGCGCGATCCGGTCGAGCGTCTCTGGTCGCAGCTGCGTCATATGCAAACCCTCAACCCCGCGGCCGGCGCCGCGCAGCGATGGCGGGAGGCCCTTCGGTCGGCGCCGATCATGGCCCGCGCGAACTACCGCGCGACGGTCGAGGCCCTGGACGCCTCATTCTCGGAGGCCGACGTCCTGTATCTCTTCTATGAGGACTTGTTCACAGAGGCGGCGCTTCGCCGGCTATGCGGCTTCGCCGGCGCGCCCTACCGGCCCGGACGGGCGGCGGAGCGGGCGAACGCCAATGCGCTGGAGCAAGACCTGCCGGCGGACGCGCGGCGGGCGTTTCATGACGCGTTGGCGCCGCAGTATGCGTTCTGTCAGGCGCGGTTTCGGGGCCAGACGCCAAGAAGTTGGGCGGCGGCGTGACGGCGGTTACATCTCACTGTCTTGAATTAAGGATGCTTATTCTCATTTCTTCAGCAGCAAAGGCGAAAACAGCCAGATTGCTGCAAATGAAACAAATGATAGGGAGTATGTAACATGCCGGAAGATGGTTTTTTCCTCGTGGGCGACTATCGAAACGTCGGCGATATCGACGTCTTGGACCGGACGGTCGGCGACGACCTCGATCTGAAGGTCATCGACGACGGCGATGCGCCGGCCGTACACGAAATCGCATGGGATAGCTCGCTGTACGATCTGGACGGCGAGAAGGAGGTCGACGAAGTCGAGCTGAGTCTCCGCCTTTCAGAGGGCGATAACTTCAAGCTGCATCTCGGCTAAATGCGAGCGTCATCCGACGTCCAGCGACAAGATGACGTCGAACCGAACGCCTCGCGACCCCCACAATGCCGCCCCGCCGCCTTTCCCCAGTCCACGTGACTTGGGAAGGCGGCGGACAATGCATGCGGACGCAGCACGCGATCGCCAAGCCCGTTCGCCCGACTTTCGGCCGGCAAGGTCGCGGTCCCATGGGCGCAGTTCCGGACCTGAGCAGTTCATTCCGCCAGTCGCGGCGATTCAGATCAGGATGTCCGCGGCGTAGAGGTCGGCGCGGCCGAGTCCGTCCAGTACGACGCCGTCGCCGCCGGGCAGGTCGAGATAGACGGAACCGGGACGTTCGATGGCATATCGTGCGAGCGCCTCGATGTCCGACACGCCGTGACCGCGGAGGTCGAGCGTATCGACGCCGATCTCGAAGTCGAGCACGCGGTCGTGGCCGTCGCCCGGCCGATGCACGAAGGCGTCGCGCCCGGCGCCGCCCTCCAGCCGGTCGTCGTTCAATCCGCCGGCCAGGCGGTCGTTCCCGCCGCCGCCGCGCAGGAAATCGTTGCCGCTGAAGCCGAGCAAGGCGTTTTCCGCAACGTCGCCGACCAGATTGTCGCCGTACGCGCCGCCGATCAGGTTTTCGAACCCGTCGAAGACGTCGCCCGCTGCGGCCTTCTTCGCGGCGCCGTCGAATAACCGGACATAGACGCCGCTGGAAGCCCTGAAATAGCTCAGGGCGTCGTTCGTCCCGCCGCCGCCATGCAGCGCCTCCGGCCCGTCCGCTGCGGAGGTGAGGCCGCCGACGCCGCCGACGTCGATCAGGACGGACCCCACGTCCGTGCGTCCGCCCACATCGACGACTGTGTATGAGAACCCGTCGATTCCTGATCCGGCGGCCGGCGCGTCGTAGCCGAAACTGCCGTCATCCGTGATCCGGACGCATGCGCCGCCGGAGGTTACGAACTCGCCCGCGGCCGTCGAGTGCGGTTGGCCTTTGAAATCGAAGTCCGCCCCGCCGCCATTGTCGTCGAGCAGACTGGCGACGAGGTCGGGGCCAAATCCAAGAACGAACACGTCGTCTCCCGCAATCGGCGCGCGATTGGGCGCAAGGCCGTCGAAATTGGCGTCGGTCAACTGCACGTCGTACTGGCCGAAGACGGCGCCGATCGGCAGAGCCGGTCCATTGTCGACGACGAGGCGGCCGCGGAGGTCGGGCAGGGCGAAGTTCGTCACGCCGTCGCCGCCATATGTCGTGCCGAAGAGGGTGAACAAACTCCCCTGTGAGGCTGCTGATAGAGCTGCGCATCGGCGTCGAGCGCGCCGTTTGGCTCGAACGCGAAGCCGTAGATCCGGATCATGCCGAGCGTCGCGCCGATCGTGCCGCCCGCGCCGATCGGGAACGGCGCAAGGGTGTCGATCGCGTGATTGAGCGCGATCGTTTCCTGGCGATTGTCGATTGGGGTCATCATGATCCCTCCGGACGGTTCGCTCACAAGGTGCAGCCTATCGGTAGTTGAGCGTCCTGTCGCTCAAGAATCGTCGATGGGGGCGTGCGCCAGACCGATGAGCGCCGGGGATTCCAACAGAATCCGCGTCATTGGCACGGCTTGCATCCGCGCCTGCATCGGCCCCTTATCCTGGAAGGCGCGGCGCATTTCGGACGCGTCGATCTTCCCGTCCCAGTCGGCGAACACGCCGCCGCAGAACCAGATGCCGGCCCATGCGCCGGTCGCCAGCACGAGATCGCCCGCCACGCGGCCGACGAGGGCGGAGAACACGCGCCGTCGCGCCTCGGTCGTGGAAATTACGTCCATGAGGCGGCGCCAGCCGCGGCCGGACAGCACGTCCTCATAAGTTATAGCCCACTCGCCCAGCGCCGCTTCCGCTGCCGTGACTGGGGCGAACCGCATGTGGCCCGCTTCGGTCGCGACCGCACGCGGGCCGTGGGGCGTCGAAACGAGGAGCGCCGCGCCGAGGCCCGTCCCGACATTGAACGCAAGACGTGGCGCCAGGTCGGCCGATGCGGCGCCGGCGAACACCTCCGCCACGTCCGCCGGCGCCAGGTGCGGCAGCGCGTGCGCCGTCGCCTCCAAATCGTTCAGCAGGGCGACCGGAACGCCGCCGAGCATCGCCGCGACCTCGGCGCGATCGACGATCCACGGCGAATTCGTCAACTGGACGCGCCCACTTTCCCGTGGACCAGCCGCCGCAATGGCGGCCCCGCCGGGCGCGACACCGACATCGTTCAGGTAGTCCGCAAGCGCCGCCTCGAACGACGGGAAATCGACGACCGGGCGGCGTCCTCCCGCGGTCAGGCCATTGGCGTCAGCGAGCGCGAACCGGACATTGGTTCCGCCGATATCGGCCAGGAGTCGGAATCTGTCGCCGCGCACCTACGCCGCTTTCCATCGTGGATGTCGTTATGCAAGACCTGCGCGCATCGGCGGCGTCAGGCCGGCGAGCCAGGCCAGAAAATCCGCGATATCGGGGACGCGGTGCGTCGCCGCCGTCGGCCCGTCGCCGATCTTGATGGCCAGGCCCCCCATGGCGACGACGGCGCGGAACGCGTCCTCGTCCGTCGTGTCGTCGCCGACGGCTACGGGAGTACGGCCGGCGAAAGGCGGTTCGCTCATAAGATCGCGGATCGCGGCGCCCTTGCTGCTGGACGCGGCGACCGCTTCGGCGATCATGTGTCCATGCAGCGCCCGGAGTCCGACATGTGCAATGGCGGACTCGACTTCCGCCGTGCAGGCCGCGCCCATGTCCGGGCGGTCGCGATAGTGCAATGCGAGCCCTGCGGGTTTCCGCTCGTAGAACAGACTGTGCTGCCTGGCGAAAGCTTCCAGACGGTCGAGCGCTTGGGCCGCTGACGAGGGCAGGGGGGACGGCCGGACGCCGCCACAGGCGCTCTTCCGCTCCAAACCGTGCGATCCCGCAAGCGCTACGCAGAGCGGCATGACCTTTTTGTGCAGATCGTCGAGCGCTCGCCCCGACACGACGGCCACCGCGCCGCCGCTCGCCCGGATCAGCCGCTCCAATGCGCCGCGCGTCTCCCGCGCCATGCTGGCGAGGTCCGGCCGAGAGGCGATCGGCGCGAGCGTGCCATCGAAATCCAGGAAGAACGCCATCTTGCGGAGATCGACGTCCGGCAGTCGAGT
>DAINCG010000251.1:0-1534 GCA_036732525.1 Pseudomonadota bacterium
CTCCCGTAGGAGTCTGGGCCGTGTCTCAGTCCCAGTGTGGCTGATCATCCTCTCAGACCAGCTACCGATCGTCGCCTTGGTGGGCCGTTACCCCGCCAACTAGCTAATCGGACGCGGGACCCTCCCGGAGCGCATAAAGCTTTCCCTCTTGCGAGGCGTATGCGGTATTAGCCGCCGTTTCCAGCGGTTGTTCCCCACTCCAGGGCAGGTTCCCACGCGTTACTCACCCGTCCGCCACTATCTGCCGAAGCAGACCGTTCGACTTGCATGTGTTAGGCATGCCGCCAGCGTTCGTTCTGAGCCAGGATCAAACTCTTAGGTTCACGCCCAAATCCATCCAGCCAACCAAAGCCGGCCAATAAACCCAGGCATGAGACGATCGATCCTCACATCATTACTGTCATTGCTCCCGTCAAAACCAACGCCAACGCCCAAAAGCGCAAACGCCAATCCCAACAGAAACAACGCGCTGTCTTCAAAAGAAAACATGTAACGACATCCAAACCGATCCACCTCGGCTCAAACCCAACGATAAATCGCCAAGCCAAAGCCGATACGCAGACCGACCCAAACGCCGACCACGTCTCCCCTCTCTCGTATTCTAATGTCCAAGAGCAAAAACGACGGCGCGGCGGCCGTCGAAGCGAGCGGGGTTCTATAAGCTCGCTCGGACCCTGTCAACACGCCCAAACGGGAAAAATCGAAAAAAGATCGCCGGCCGGCGTCGGGCGTCCATTAACCATATCACAGCCCATTCGGTATAAGGGTCGGCGGCGTACGACATTCAGTTGACAGCGCAAAGCGGTCTCGGCATTGTCCGCCGGGGAGTACGCGTGTTGATTCCAATAGGAATTTGGCGGAGCGCCCGACGGCCCGCAGCACGCCGAGGAGGGTTCGGAACAAGCATGTTCGCGATGGGTCGCAATCGCTCCCGCCAGGCGCGCCGCCGCCGGCGCAATCGGTATGCCGCGCTGCGCCATGCTGCGCCCGCCCTGATCGTCCTGGGCCTTGCCTGCGCCGGCGCAGGCGCCGCCTACACGGCCGTCGCGCCCGCGCAGCAGGCGAAGCACCCCGCCGTCGAGCCCGTCAGCCTCGTCGTCGCAGTCGAGCCCGACGCCGCCCCGGTGGCGCCCGGCGCAGTCCGCCTGCCGAGCGACCCGCTCGCCGCCGGCGGCCCGATTGAGGCCGAGGCGCAGGGCGTATCCGGCGACACTCTCTCCGCCGTGCTCGAACGCGCGGGCGTCGCCAAGGAAGAAGCGGCGCGTTCGATCGGCGCGCTCCGCGAAGTCTACGACCCGCGCACGCTCCGCGACGGCGACACGGTCGAGCTCAGCCTCGCGCCCGACGTCGACGAAGCGGCGCCCGGCCGACTGCTCGGCATTCAGCTCGTCAAGAGCTACGACCGCATCGCGGGCGTCGGCCGCACGTTGGACGGCGGCTTCGCGCCCTACGAGATTTTGAGGCCGCTGAAGCTGGAGCGGGCGCGCGGCAAGGGCGAGATAGCCGGATAGGGGTTCCAGCACGTGCTGCCATG
>DAINCG010000251.1:1544-7282 GCA_036732525.1 Pseudomonadota bacterium
CAGCCTGTTCGTCGACGGCGTCGACGCCGGCGTGCCGGTCAAGGCGATGGCCTCGTTCATCCGGCTGTTCAGCTTCGACGTCGACTTCCAGCGCGACGTCAAGGAAGGCGACCGGTTCGACATCCTGTACGACCGCTATGTCGACCATGACGGCTCCGTCGTCCACTCGGGCGATATCCTTTATGCCGAGCTCGAGATCGGGAAGCGGCGCATCAAACTCTATCGGCACGAGTACGCCAGCGGCCAGATCAAGTATTTCAACGAAGAAGGCCGCGGCAACCGCAAGGCCCTTCTCAAGACCCCGATCGACGGCGCGCGGATGTCTTCCGGCTTCGGCCGGCGCCGCCATCCGATCCTCGGCTATACGAAGATGCACAAGGGCGTCGACTTCGCCGCGCCGTCCGGCACGCCGATCAAGGCGGCGGGCGACGGCGTGATCGTCAAGGCCGGCTGGAACGGCGGCTACGGCCGCTACATCCGCATCCGCCACGGCAACACCTACGACACGGCCTACGCCCATCTCCGCAAGATCGGCGGCGGCATCAGGCCCGGCAAACGGGTCGAGCAGGGCCAGATCATCGGCTATGTGGGATCGAGCGGCCGCTCGACCGGTCCGCATCTCCACTACGAGATCCTGAAGAACGGCGGGCACGTCAATCCGCGCCAGGTGCGGTTCCAGTCGGCCGAGGCGCTGTCCGGCAATGAGCTGAAGCAGTTCCGCCGCTTCCGCGATCAGGTCGACGCCCAAATCCGGAACGGCCTGCCGCCCGGCGACGCGCCGCTCGTCGCCAAGCGCTGATTTTTCGGCCCCGACGCCCCGGCGTCCAGGCCGCAATCCGCCCCATCGCCGAAACCTCTTGCATCGCAACATGCCGCCGTTACACTTCGCCAAATGGCGAAACGGCCAACCTTTTTCGATGAGATGCGCGGCGCGGACGGCACGCCGCATCCGCCCTATTCCCGCTATGCGGCCTGGTTCGAAGGCGAGGATCGCGAGCGTCTGAAGGCGAAGGCGCAGGAGGCGGAATCGGTCTTCCGCCGCACCGGCATCACCTTCAACGTCTACGGCGATCCGGACGCGACGGAACGGCTGATCCCGTTCGACATTGTCCCCCGCATCATCGGCAGCCAGGAATGGTCGCGCCTGACCCGCGGCATCGAGCAGCGCGTCCGCGCGATCAACGCCTTCCTACACGACATCTACCATCGCCAGGAGATCCTGAAGGCCGGCCGCGTGCCGCTGGAGCTGATCAAGCGGAACGCCGCCCTGCTGCCGCAGATGATCGGCGTCTCGCCGCCGGGCGGCGTCTACACCCACATCGTCGGCGTCGACATCGTGCGGACCGGCCCCGACGACTTCTTCGCCCTCGAGGACAATGTGCGCACGCCCTCCGGGGTCTCCTACATGCTGGAGAACCGGGAGACGATGCTGCAGCTCTTCCCGGAGCTCTTCACCGAAATCCGGGTCCGGTCCGTCAGCGACTATCCGAAGGCGCTGTTGCGATCGCTTTCGGCCTGCGCGCCCGCCGCGACGAACAGCCCGCCCGTCGTCGCGGTCCTGACGCCCGGCGTCTACAACTCCGCCTATTTCGAGCACGCCTTCCTGGCCGATCAGATGGGCGCGGAACTGGTCGAGGGCAGCGATTTGCGCGTCGTCGACGGCCGCATCGCCATGCGCACGACCCAGGGCTATGCGCCGATCGACGTGCTCTACCGGCGTATCGACGACGACTATCTCGACCCGCTGACGTTCAACCCGGACTCGTTGCTGGGCGCGCCGGGCGCCATGGACATCTACCGTTCCGGCGGCCTGACGCTGGCCAACGCGCCGGGCGCCGGCATCGCCGACGACAAGGCGATCTACTCCTACATGCCGGAGATCGTTGAATTCTATACGGGCGAACCGGCGCTTTTGAAGAATGTCCCGACCTGGCGCTGCGCCGAACCGGACGCGCTGAAATACGTGCTCGACCATCTGGCGGAGGTGGTCGTGAAGGAAGTCCATGGGTCGGGCGGCTACGGCATGCTGGTCGGGCCGGCCGCCTCGAAGGAGGAGCTCGCGGCCTTTCGCGAAAAGCTGAAGGCCAGGCCCGGCGCCTATATCGCGCAGCCGACGCTGGCGCTTTCGACCGCGCCGATCCTGACCGAAGCGGGGCTCGCGCCAAGGCATCTCGACCTCCGCCCGTTCGTCCTGGTTTCGCCGGAGCGGATCGAGATCGTGCCGGGCGGCCTGACGCGCGTCGCGATGCGAGAAGGCTCGTTGGTCGTGAACTCCAGCCAGGGCGGCGGCACCAAAGACACCTGGGTTCTGGAGGGCTGACGCGCCGTGCTGGGACGCACCGCACAGGGCCTGTTCTGGACCTTCCGCTACCTGGAGCGGAGCGAGAACGCCGCGCGCCTGATCGACGCCGGCTTCCGCATCGCGCTCACCCGTTCGGCGTCGCCGGAGCAGGAGTGGATGTCGGTATTGGCCTACGTCCGCGACAGCTATGACGAGCGCTATGACGACTATTCCGGCAAGAACGTCCTGCACTTCCTGCTGCGCGACCGGAGCCATCCGGCGAGCGTCTTTTCCATGCTGGAGAACGCGCGCACCAACGCCAAGGTCGTCCGGACGGCGCTGACGCGGGAAGTGTTCGAGGCGATCAACGAAACCTACCTCAACCTGCGCGACATGCTGGCCCGGCCGATCAGCGAGCGGGAGTTGCCGACGGTCCTGGCCGCCATCCGCCGGCAGAGCGGGCTCGTCCGCGGCGCCTTGCACGGCACCATGCTGCGCAATGACGGCTACAGCTTCGCGCGGATCGGCACCTACCTGGAGCGCGCGGACAACACCGCCCGGATCCTGGACGTCAAGTATTTCGTGCTGCTGCCGTCGGCCGCGCATGTCGGCCAGACCATCGACAACGTGCAGTGGGAGACGATCCTTCGGGCGCTCTCTGCGCTGCGCTCCTATCGGTCGGTGTCGCGGGACCAGATGAGCGCGCGCGGCATCAGCGAGTTCCTGATCCTCGATCAACGCCTGCCGCGGTCGCTCATCTTCTGCTGCGACGCCGTCGCGGAAAACCTGTCGCAGCTCGCCGCAGTCTACGGCGCCTCCACCCCGGCGCTGGAGCTCGCAGTCACGACCCGGGACGGGCTGCGCCGGCGGACCGTCGACATGATCATGGACGAAGGCCTGCACGAAGCGTTGGACTCGTTCATTCGGACCAACAACGCGATCGCCGCCCAGATCGAAAAGGACTACCGTTTCAATGAGTAGGTCCGCACGCCATGCGCATTAGCATCACGCATGCGACCGGCTACACCTACGACAAGCCGGTGAAGCTCGGCCTGCAGGAACTGCGCATGACGCCGAAGTCCCGCGCCGGACAGGTGATCCTGCGCTGGAACGTCTCGATCGAGGGCGGCCAGATCGAAGCGCGCTTCGACGACCACAACAACAACAGCGTCATCCTGGTCGGCGTCCACGAAGGCGTCGAAGCCATCCAGATCGTCTGCGAAGGCGAGGTCGAAACGCCTGACGACGCGGCGGGCGTCGTCGGCCAACATGGCGGCTTTGCGCCGATCTGGTATTTCGAACGCGAGACGCCCGCGACTGCGCCCGGCCTGGCGATCGAGGCCCTGGCGAAAGAGGTTGCCGAGATCGCCCCCGATGGAACGGCGCTCGACCGGATGCACGCCCTAATGCATCTGATCGCCGACAGGGTCGCCTACAGGACCGGGACGACCAAGGCGGGCGACACGGGCGAGGCGGCGCTCGTCGCCGGCGAAGGCGTCTGCCAGGACCACGCCCACATCTTCATCGCAGCCGCGCGCAGCATGGCGCTGCCGGCGCGCTACGTCTCGGGCTATCTGCTGCTGGACGACCGGGTCGAGCAGGACGCGGGCCACGCCTGGGCGGAGGCCTTTCTGCCGCATCTCGGCTGGGTCGGTTTCGATCCCTCGAATCGGACCTGTCCGGACGCGCGCTATATTCGCGTCGCGACCGGGCTGGACTATAAGGAAGCTGCGCCGATTTCCGGCTTGGTCAGGGGCACGGAGACGGAGGCGCTCAGCGTCGATATTCGCGTCGAGCAATAACGTTCGGGGACGGGCGGCAAGACCCTGATCCCCGGCGACAGTCCGGGGGGAAGCCATGACGTATTGCGTCGGCCTGTTGATGAACGCGGGCCTCGTTCTCCTGTCCGACACCCGCACCAACGCGGGCGTCGACAACATCTCCACATTCAACAAGATGAAGAACTGGACCGTGCCGGGCGAGCGCATGATCACGATCATGACCGCGGGCAACCTGGCGACGACCCAGGCGGCGATCAGCCTGCTGGAAGAGCGCGCTTCGGCGCCGGAAGATCGGGCGCCGTCGATCATGCAGGCGCCGACGATGTTCCAGGTCGCGACGATCATCGGCGACACCCTGCGCGGCGTCGTCCAGTCCGCGGCGAATTCGAGCGGCCTGCATTCCAGTACGTTCAGCGCGAACATGATCGTGGCGGGCCAGATCGCCGGATCGCCGCCCCGGCTGTTCATGATCTACCCGGAAGGCAACTTCATCGAAGCCTGCGACGACACGCCGTTTTTCCAGATCGGCGAGACCAAGTACGGCCGTCCGATCATCGTCCGGGCGTTCGAGCCGAACATGTCGTTCGAGGATGCGGTCAAGCTGTTGCTGGTCTCGTTCGATTCGACCGCCAAGGCCAACCTGTCGGTCGCCCTGCCGCTCGACATGCAGGTTTACGAGCAGGACAGCCTGACCGAAGGCCGCCGCTTCCGCATCACCGGCGAGGACGCCTATTTCCAGATGATCTCCAAGGGCTGGGGCGAAGCGCTGCGGCAGGCGTTCCACGCCCTGCCGCCCTTTTCGTTCGAGAACCGCTGACGTCCGGTCAGACCGAGCGCTTGGGCCGCTTCGCCATGCGGGCGCGGCGCCGTTCGCCTTCCGCCAGCAGCGCCGCGCGGTCTTCCGGGCGGATGCGGTTGTAGACCGCCCGCCAGCCCGGGTCGCCCGGCCACTCGACCGGCGCCCGGACGGTCGTCATCGGCCCCGCCGCCGTCGCCAGCAGGCGGACCGCCGCTTCCGCGATGATCGCCTGGCCGGCCCGGTCATATGGCGCCCCGGCCGGGTTGCCGAGCGGGAAGTCGACGAAGAGGAAACGCGGGACCCCGCAATGCTCGACGATGTCGCGGGCGGACCCCACGATCACCGTCGGCACGCCGTTCGCTTCAAGATGCCTGGCGACCAGACTCACGGTCTGGTGACAGACCGGTCACAATGGGACCAGAAGCGCGGCGTCGGCATGATCCGCGACGATGCGGCCCAGGATATTGGGCGCATCCGCATCCATCGTCTCGCGCTGGGAATAGACCGTCGGCACGCCATGGAAGCGCTCGGCGAGGCCGCCGATCACGCCGCGCTCCGCCAGGGCCGACATGGCGAGGATCGGCAGGTAGCTCTCCCGGTCCCGCGTGTGAGTGGTTTCCTTGTCCCAGGCGAGATTGCGGTTGTACAGGCTCTCCGGCGCGTCCGCGACGCGGCAGGACCAAACCTCTTTTCGGGGCGGGCGGTCGTCCGACCAGTCGCCGGGCGGCGCCGATGTGGTGATGAGCGCAATGCGGGATTCGGCCAGCGGCCTCCGGAACGGCGCAAAGGGCGCGTCCGGGCTCACACCACAAATCCGCATTTTCAAGAACAGGCATTTCCTCAAACGAAGCCTTGATCTCTTCAATATAATCGATGA
>DAINCG010000252.1:0-1604 GCA_036732525.1 Pseudomonadota bacterium
CCTGCAGCGTCTCCGCGATATCCTCCGGCCGGCCGGTCAGGCTGCGCCGTTCGGCGGGCGGACGCGTCGGCGCGGCGTCCTCGAACCGCACGGGGATGCTGACCGACAGGCGCAAGCTCGCCATGTCGCGCCCCGCCTCCGCCATCATCGGCTCCAATTGTGCGCGCGTCTCCGCGACCTCGGCCGGCGACTGGCGAAGCGTGTGCCAGCCGTCGCCGAACCGGACCGTGCGCCGGAGCGCCGCCTTGCTCTTGCCGCCGATCAGGATCGGCGGATAGGGCGACTGATAGGGCTTCGGCGAAAACTTCAGGCCGCTGTAACGATAGAATTCGCCGTCGTATTCCGGCGTCTCCTGGGTCCAGAGCGCCTGAAGCGCGCCCAGGACCTCGTTCGCCCGCCGTCCGCGTGAGGCGTAGTCGACGCCCAGATTGGCGAACTCGTCCTCGGTCAGCGCGACGCCGACGCCGAGATCGACCCGTCCCTTTGATATCTGGTCGAGCGTCGCCACGACCTTGCCGAGCCGCGGCGGGTCGTGCCACGGCAGCACCAGGACGGACGTGCCGAGCCGGATCGTCGACGTCCTGGCGGCCACGGCCGTCAGGATCGTCAGCGGCTCGTAATACGGCAGATTGCCCAGGCGGTCGGCGATATAGGAGGAATGGAAAAGATGCTCGCTCGCCCAAACCGACGCGAACCCCAACTCCTCCGCCCGGACCGCGAGGTCGATCAGGTCGGCGGGATCGGCGACGCCCTGGTTGCTCGGGATGCTGTAGCCAAGCTTCATGCGGGCAGCGCCCAGGGCGTGTCCTCGTAGCCCGGCGCGTAGACGCGATTGGTCTGGGCCGGATTGCGGTTGACCAGCGGACGCGCATAGAGCGGATGGCGCATCGAGCGCACCTCGTGCTCCAGCCGGATGAGAGCCTTGCCGCTATCGGGATCGATAACGTCGAGGAAGCGGTACTGGTGCTGGTCGCTCTCTTCGCTGACCAGGCCCTTCTTCAGCAGCTTCTTGTGGGGGCCGGAGAAGTCCGCGAGATAGACGGCGATATGGTGGCCGTCATATTTCGGCTGCTTCTTGTCCGTTTCCCGGAAGATCAGGGACTGGCCGGCGCCGACCTGCACTTCGGCGACGCCGTCCTTGGCGGTCGCGGCCGTGCCCATGAACTTCTTGTAGAACTTGGCGATCGCCTTGGTCGTGTCGGGCGCGACGTCGACCTCCACATAGGGCATGCCGAGCCGCATGCCGCCGAAGCGCTCGCCCGGCTCGTAGCAGCGGAAGCGGTTGCCCCAGGGGCAGGTCGCCTCGACGTGGGCGTTCGCTTCCGTGAAGCTGAACTTGGTGCCCTTGAGGTCGCCCTTGACGCTCTGCAGCCGCTCCAGCAGCGCCTCGCGGTCGGGCACGACGAGGCCGGTGTGGCCGCGCAGCACCTGCGCCTCGCCGGTCGGCAGATGGAACTGGCTCCGCCCGACGTTGATCCACATGTTGACGACGCCCGTCACCAGATAGGGATCGCGGGTGAAGCCCATGCCCGTCACGTAGAACAGCGTCGCGAGCCGCTGGTCCGGCACCTTGGTGTTCACGTGCTCCAGGGAGACGATGTTGC
>DAINCG010000252.1:1614-7262 GCA_036732525.1 Pseudomonadota bacterium
TCCTCACTGCGGTCGAAGGATTTCATGGCCTCTCCGATCCTGCGTCGTTGTGGTTGAAGGCGTCATCTTGTCATGCGCGCCCGCCGCCTCCAAGCCGCCGCGACGTGGGCCTCTGCCCGCCTGACGGAAAAGCGGGCGCCGCGTCGTCAGGCGAGCCGACCGACTTCCGCGCCGACCGTTCGCCAGGCGCCGCCCAGGCTCAACAGCGCGCCAGCGATCAGGCCGCGCTCATGCACGATCTGCGCGAACGCGACGCCGGCGTCCAGCGCCGCCGCGATCTCGGCCGCGTCGAGGGCGCCGACCGCGGTCGTGACCCGGCGGTCGCCGAGATCGCTCTCCGGCAGCAGGTCGCGCGCAGGCGTGCGGCTGATGGCGGGATGGTCCGGCAGATCGACCGCGTTCGCGATCAGCGTCGCCGCCGCGTCGGCCGCCGCGGCCGTCCGCGCCAGAACGGTCACGGCGTCGGCGATGCCGAGGGAGTGGCTGCGGCCGCGCCAGCCGGAGGTCGCGACGCCACCGACGCCGTCGCCGGCGCGAATCCGGATGCGGCCGGGCGTCTCGGCGGCGAGCGCGGCGTCGAAAGTCGCGCCGGGCGCGAGGTGGAGCGCGATATCACCGCCATTGTTGACATAGGCCCGCCGGATGTCGCCGCTCGCGACGATCGCCGCCAGGATTGCGTCCGCGACGGCGCCGGCCACGGCCGCCATCGGCGTGACGAACTTCGGTCGGAACGGCCGGACGGCGACGGCCATTGCCTGGCCGATCGGGTCGTGGATCACGGGATCGGCGTTGACGTCGGTGCGGAGCGCCGGCAGTTCGGCCGCAAGGCTTTCGAGGACCGAGCCGAACCGCTCGGTCGCCGCTTCGAGGCCGGCGGTCCGACCCGGGCCGTCGGCGTCGACGATCAGGTCGATGGGGCCGTGATGCAGATGCAGCCGGCCATCCGGCAGCCAGGCCGCCTGGGCCGGCGCCCACATTCTCCTAGCGTCCGATCTTGCGGACCGCGTCGCCGTATTCGCCGCCGTGCGCGAGGATGTCCTCCAACGAGCGCACATGGTCGTCGTGGCCGCCGAGCCGGCGAAACTCCTCCCGCGTCGTCGTGAACTCCAGCGGCGCCACGATCGCCGGCGTCGGCACGGAACCGAATGAGCGGTCGGGCGTCCGCAGCACGTCCGCCATCACGGTGATTCCGCCGCCCGGCCAGACGTAGACCGGCGCGCCGCCGATGGTGACGGACGTCCGCCCAGCCTGGACGGATCGGGTCAGGCGGACGGGATTGCGCGTCACGCCGGAGCGCAGCGAGCCGCCTGCCCCGCCCATGAAGAGCACTGTGCAGAGGGCGGGCTCGCAGTTCTCGCCGATCAGGTCGACCGACGGCAGCAGTTCGGGCGGCAGGTCGCGCCGCTGTGGCTTCAGGTCCTCGTCAAGCACGTAGTAGCCGTACTGATCGCCCGTGGTGGACACCATCAGCAGGGTCAGGCCCGGTCGGGCGCCCTTCTTCGCGTTCCATGGCCCCAGAATGGTCAGCGGATCGTCGATCGCCGCACCGCCCCAGCCAAGCCCTGGCTCCGCGACCTCGAAATAGCGGCCGGGGGTGGAGCGGCGGCCTTCGATCCGGATGCCGGTCTCCGCCCAGCCGATCACCTTGCCCGCCTGATGTTCCGAGACGACGCCGGTGATGTGGTCGTCGACGACGACGACCTCGTCGACCAGGCCCCGCCACTGGTCGGCGAACATGCCGATCGTCGCGGAGCCGCAGCCGACGCGCATGCGCGCCTCCGGCTTGCCGTCGACGATGGGCGGAGCCCCGGCCTGCGCCACGATCGTCGAGCCGCCGTCAATCGAGAGTTCGACCGCCTCCTTGTTGCAGAGACGCAGCAGCGCGTCGCAGGTCGCCCGGCCTTCCTTCTTGCCGCCGCCCGTCAGATGGTCGACGCCGCCGAGCGACAGCATCTGCGAGCCGTATTCGCCGGTCATGACGTGGCCGACCGCCTCGCCGTCCGACCGGACGGTGCGGGCCTCGTCGCCGACATGGCGGTCGGTGTCGATCTTCAGCTTGACGCCGCAGTAGGAGAAAATCGCCTCGCTGACCACGGTCACGAAGTCGACGCCTTCGATCTCGCGGCTGACGATGAAGGGGGCGGGCTTGTAGTCCGGATAGGTCGTTCCGGCGCCGATCGCCGTCAGCGTGAGGTCGCCGGGCGCGAACGGCCGATCCATCCAATCGGCGGCGAGGAAGGGCCGAACCTCGTCCCCTTTCGCGACGCGGGCGTCGAACACGGTCAGCGGATCGGTGCGGACGATGCGGCCGTCGATATTGGCATAGCGGTCGCAGGCGCCGGCGCGGCCGGGCGCCACGTAGCACATCACCGGACAGGCGTCGCAGCGCAGTTTTTCGCCTGTCATGGCGGGCGCCGGTTCGGGCGCGGCTTCGGCCGTCATGGCCTGGTCTCCTTCGCACGGATGGCGGCGCGCAGCCGATGCGGCAGCGCCGGCGCCTTCCCGAGGTCGATGCCGGCGGCGTGCCGGATGGCGTTGAAGATGGCCGGCGCCGTCGGGATCAGCACATGCTCGCCGAGCCCCTTTGCGCCGAGCGGGCCTTCGGGGTCCGGCTTCTCGATCAATATGGTCTCGATCGCCGGCATGTCGCCGGTCGTCGGGATCAGGTAGTCGTGCAGGTTGTCGGTCCGGCCCGGCAGGTACTCCTCCATCAGCGCCAGCCCGAGGCCTTGGGCGACGCCGCCTTCGATCTGGCCTTCCGCCAGCAGCGGATTGATCGCCCGGCCGACGTCGTGCGCCGCGACGATGCGGCGGACCTTGACCGTCCCGAGCGCCATGTCGACGTCGACGACCGCCAACTGCGCGCCATAGCCATAGACGGCGTAGGGCGCCCCCTGCCCGTCCGCGTCGAGCGGCGCGGTCGGCGGGTCGTAGGTTTCCTCCGCCGAGACTGCATAGCCGCGGACGTCCGGCGGCAGCGTCGCGGGATCGAGCCGGCGGGAACGCCCGCCCTCCCGCACGACCACCGCGCCGGTCTCCAGGGCGATGGACGCGCCTTCGCCCGCATTGGCGAGGCGCAGGAGCGCGCGGCGGAGCGCGGATGCGGCCAGATGCGCCGCCTTGCCGGTCACCACGGTCTGGCGCGAAGCGGAGGTCTTGCCACAATCCGGCGTGAGCGCCGTGTCCGGCCCGATCAGGCCGATCTCGTCGACAGGCAGGCCGAGCGCGTCCGCCGCGATCTGGGCGATCACCGTGTTGCTGCCCTGCCCGATGTCGGTGGCGCCCTGGTGCAGCCAGACCCGCCCCGCGCGGTCGAGGCCGATCCGGACGGTCGAGGGATTAGGCAGCGAAGTGTTGCCGCAGCCATACCAGCAGGAGGCGACGCCGACGCCGCGCCGGACGTCGCCGCCCGCACGGTCGAACGCCTCAGCATCGGCAAGCGCGCGGTCCCAGGCCGGCTGCAGGGCCGCCAGGCAGTCCGCGATGCCGACGCCGTGCAGCTCCTGCCCGCAGACCGACCGATCGCCGTCCCGGAGCGCGTTCAGGCGCCGAAATGCCAACCGGTCCACGCCGACGGCGTCCGCCAGACGGTCGTAGAGCGTTTCCTGCAGGATCGCCGCCTGCGGCACGCCGAAGCCGCGGAAAGCGCCGCCTATAGCGCCGTTCGTGTGGATCGCCCGCGTCGTCGCCCGGTAGTTGGGCGTCCGGTAGGGGCCGGAAGCGTGGACCGGCCCGCGGTTGGCGACGGTCGGGCCCCAACTCGCATAGGGGCCGGTGTCGAAATCGCCAGAGAAAGTCATGCCGACGATGCGGCCCTCGGCGTCGGCGCCGATCCGGCCGGTCATCGCCGCCGGATGTCGCTTGGTGGTGGAGGCCATCGATTCGCGGCGCGTGTAGACCATGCGGGCCGGCCGCCCGGTCTTGAGCGCGACGAGGCCGATCAGCGGCTGCAGCGAAACGTCGAGCTTGGCGCCGAAACCGCCGCCGGCCGCCGTCGGCTGGATGCGCACCCGCTCCGGCGGCAAGGCAAGCACGCGCGCGACGTCGTCCCGGTCCATGTAAGGCGCCTGGGTGCAGGCGCGGACGACGAGCATGTCGCCCTCCATCCAGGCCGACCCGGCTTCGGGTTCGATATAGGCGTGCTCGACGAAGCTCGTCTCGAAGGCGCCTTCGACGACGTATGCCGCTGACGCCAATGCGCCGTCCGGGTCGCCTGTCGCAACGCGGCCGCGCACCAGGACATTGTCCGGCCGGCCGGGGTGCAGCGGCGCGCCGGCGAGCGCCGCGTCCGGCGCCATCAGAGCCGGCGTCGGCGTCCATTCGACCGGGAAGCGCGCAAGATCGAGGGCCAGCACGACATCCCGCGCGCAGGCGACGAGCGCCACCGCCTCGCCGCGCAGCCGGACATGGCCTTCGGCGAGCGCCGGCTGGTCGGCCATGTCGGGTATGACGCCGAACCGGTTGACGCCCGGAATGTCGGCCGCCGTGAAGACCGCCGCGATGCCCGGATGCGCCGCGCGCCAGGCCTCGAGATCGCCGAAAACGAAGCGTGCGGCATGATGCGGCGAACGAATGGCGCGAACGAAGAGCGCATCCTCCGGCCAGGCGTCGGCGCCGAACGTCTCCGTCCCGTCCACTTTCGGCCGGCCGTCGAGCCGCGCCAGGCGCGCGCCGACCGCGGCGCCGGCGGCCGGCGTTTCGGCCGTCGTGTGCGCGACGCCCAGGATCGCGTCGACGATCTTCGCGTAGCCCGTACAGCGGCAGAGCACGCCGCCGAGCCCGTCTTCGACGTCTGTCCGGGTCGGCCGCGGGTTCGTCGCAAGCAGCGCCGTCGCGGCCATCAGCATGCCGGGCGTGCAGATGCCGCACTGCGCCGCCCCGGCGGCGAGGAACGCCGCCTGCAAGGGCGCAAGCTCGCCGCCGGCGAGGCCGGCCGCCGTCGTGACCGACCGGCCGGCGGCCTGGGCCGCCGGCGTCAGGCAGGCGCAGACCGGCCGGCCGTCGAGCAGCACGGTGCAGGCGCCGCAGTCGCCCGCGTCGCAGCCGACCTTGACGTCGCGGCGTCCGATATCCTCGCGCAACAGGTCGCTCAGCCGCCGGCCCGGATCGGCGCCGACACGGACGGCGGCGCCGTTGACGGTCAGCGACAGCATGTCCGGCGGCTCCAGCATCATGCCACCGCCTGGCGGAGCGCGCGGGCGACCAGCATCGCCGCCGCCTCCCGCCGGTAGTCCGCGTCCGCGCGCGCGTCCGCAATCGGATCGAGCGCCGGATCGAGCAAGGGTCGGATCGCCGCCGCGTCTGGCAGGTCGTCGACGGGGCAGCCTTGCAGCGCCGCTTCGACTTGAGGCGCCCGTGCGGCGACGGCGCTGCATGCCCCGACCGCGACGGCGGCGGCGACGATCCTGCCGCCGCTCGTCTCGATACGCACGGCCGTCATGGCGATCGAAATCACCAGATGGCGACGGGCGCCGAGCTTCAGGAAAACGGACCGCCCGGTCGTCGCGTCGCCGGGCGCAATGACGGCCGTCATGATCTCGCCCGTCCGGAGCGCCGTCCGGCGCGGCCCCAGGAGGAAGTCGGAGAGCGGCAAGCTGCGCACGCCATCGCGGCTCGCAAGCTCGACCGCGGCATCGAGAGCGAGCAGC
>DAINCG010000253.1:0-7260 GCA_036732525.1 Pseudomonadota bacterium
GGCGGCACGGGCGCGAGCCCGATCACCTCGCTCACCCATGCCGGCAGCCCGTGGGAGATCGGCCTCGCCGAGACGCATCAGACCCTGGTCCTGAACGGTCTGCGCGGCCGGATCGCGGTGCAGGTCGACGGCGGCCTGCGCACGGGTCGGGACGTCGTTATCGGCGCCATCCTGGGCGCGGACGAGTTCGGCTTCGCGACCGCGCCGCTGATCGCGATGGGCTGCATCATGATGCGCAAGTGCCATCTGAACACCTGCCCGGTCGGCGTCGCCACCCAGAACCCGGAACTGCGCCGCCGTTTCACCGGCACGCCGGAGAACGTGATCAACTACTTCTTCTTCCTGGCGGAGGAGATGCAGGAGATCATGGCGGAGCTTGGCGTCCGCACGGTCAACGAGCTGATCGGCAAGACCGAGCTTCTGAACATGTCGGACGCCATCGATCACTGGAAAGCGGACGGCATCGATCTGAAGCGGCTGATCTACAAGCCGAAGGCGGCGCCGGGCGTGAACATCTTCAACTGCGAGGTTCAGGATCACGGCCTCGACCGGGCCCTCGACAACGAGCTGATCGCAGCCGCAGAACCCGCGATCGAACGCGGCGAAGCGGTGGTGATTGAGACCAAGGTCCGGAACGTCAACCGCACGGTCGGCGCGATGCTGGCGGGGACGCTGGCCAAGAAGTACGGCCATGCCGGCCTGCCGGAAGACACCGTGGCCATCAAGGCGACCGGCGTCGGCGGGCAGAGCTTCGGCGCCTTTCTGACGCGCGGCATGTCCATCGAACTCGAAGGCGTGGCCAACGACTATGTCGGCAAGGGCCTCTCCGGCGGACGGATCGCGATCTACCCGCCCAAGACGGCGCCCTACAACGCCCGGGAAAACATCGTCGTCGGCAACACCGTCCTCTACGGCGCGATCGAGGGCGAGTGCTACTTCCGGGGTGTTGCGGGCGAGCGCTTCGCAGTTCGGAATTCCGGCGCCTTCGCCGTCGTCGAAGGCGTGGGCGACCACGGCTGCGAGTACATGACCGGCGGCTGCGTCGTCGTGCTGGGGCAAACCGGCGTAAACTTCGCCGCCGGCATGTCGGGCGGCGTCGCCTATGTCCATGATCCCGACGGGCGCTTCCACCTCCACTGCAACACGGCCATGGTCGATCTGGAGGACGTGAAGCCTGCCAGCGGGCCGATGTCGCCGGAAGCGCTCAAGGGCGAGATGCTCGCCCATGACGAACTGCGCCTGAAGACGATGATCGAACGACACTTGCACTACACCGCAAGCGGCGTTGCGCGCGACCTGCTCGACCGCTGGGAATCTGCCCGCGGCGAGTTCGTAAAGGTCATGCCTCAGGACTACCGCAGGGCGCTATTGGAGATGCAGGCGGAGGACGCGGAGGAACGGAGCCAGGCGCATGGGTAAGCCGACCGGATTTTTGGAGCTTCGCCGGGAGGAGCGCGACTACCTCCCGGTCGCAGACCGGCTGAAGAACTATCACGAGTTTGTGGTTCCGCTGTCGGACGACCACGTGCAGGCGCAGGGCGCGCGCTGCATGGATTGCGGCATTCCGTTCTGTCACACGGGCTGTCCGGTCAACAATCAGATCCCGGACTGGAACGACCTCGTCTACGAAGGGCATTGGCGGGAAGCGCTGGTCAACCTGCATTCCACCAACAATTTCCCGGAGTTCACGGGCCGCATCTGCCCTGCGCCGTGCGAGGAATCCTGCGTCCTCAACATCAATGACGATCCGGTCGCCATCAAAACGATCGAGTGCGCCATCGTCGACAAGGGCTTCGAGAACGGCTGGGTCGAACCGGACGTTCCGGAGACGAAGACCGGCAAGTCGGTCGCGGTCGTGGGCTCCGGTCCGGCCGGCCTCGCGGCGGCGCAGCAGCTCGCCCGCGCCGGCCATGACGTGACCGTCTACGAGAAGGCCGACCGGATCGGCGGCCTGCTCCGCTACGGCATCCCCGACTTCAAGATGGAAAAGCACCTGATCGATCGCCGGATCGACCAGATGCAGGCCGAGGGCGTGACCTTCAAGACGGGCGTCCATGTCGGCGTCGATCTTTCGAAGGACGACCTGATCGCCAGGCACGACGCGGTCGTGCTCGCCGGCGGCGCGGAACAGCCGCGCGACCTGCCGGTCGAGGGCCGCGATCTGGACGGCGTTCACTTCGCGATGGAGTTCCTGCCGCAACAGAACAAGCGTGTGGCGGGCGATACGGTGCCGGACGACGTCGCCATTATGGCGAGCGGCAAGAAGGTGCTGGTCATCGGCGGCGGCGACACCGGGTCCGACTGCATCGGCACCTCGAACCGGCACGGCGCGATCGGCGTGACCCAGCTCGAGATCATGCCGAAGCCGCCGGAGCGCGAGAACAAGCCGCTGGTCTGGCCGGACTGGCCGATCAAGCTGCGCACGTCCTCCAGCCATGAGGAAGGCGTGGAGCGCGCATTCGCCGCGAGCACCCTCGCCTTCCAGGGCAAGGACGGCCATGTGACGGGCGCGACGATCGCCGAGGTGGAGTGGACCGACAAGGGCCCGAAGCCAATTCCGGGCACGGAGAAGCAGATCGACTGCGACCTCGTTCTCCTGGCGATGGGCTTCGTCGGGCCGGTCAAGGCGGGCATCGTCGCCGACCTGGGAGTCGATCTCGACCAGCGCGGCAACGTCTTCGCGGACGAGTTCTCCTACAAGACCTCGGTCGACAAGGTGTTCGCGGCCGGCGACATGCGGCGCGGCCAGTCGCTGGTCGTCTGGGCGATCCGCGAGGGCCGGCAGTGCGCCCGCGCCGTCGACGAGTTCCTGATGGGCAAGACGGACCTGCCCCGCTGACGACGTCCCCGCGCCGGCTGGTCCGGCCCGATCCCGAAGAGTGCGCGGCCGTCCTGGCGCTGATCCAGGCGGCCTTCGCCTATATGGAGGATCGGATCGACCCGCCGTCCTCGATGCATCGGCTGACGCCGGAAAGCGTCGCCGCGATGGCGGCCTCAGCGGAAATCTGGGTGATCGGCGCGGGCGCCGCGCCGGACGCCTGCGTCTTCCTGACGCCAGAAGCGGATCGGCTTTATCTCGGCAAGCTCGCGGTCCGGGAACGCGCGCGCGGCCAGGGCCTCGGCCGGCGGCTGGTCGAACACGCCATGGTCCGCGCCGCGGCGCTTGGCCTGCCGGCGGTCGAACTGCAGACGCGGATCGAACTCGCTGAAAACCACGCGACCTTCGCGCATATGGGCTTCCGCAAGGTCGGCGAAACGGCGCACGCGGGCTATGACCGTCCGACGAGCATCACCATGCGTCGCGACGTCGAAAGTCCGGCGGAATCGTGACGCATGTCGCACCGGGGCTTAAGCCTTTGGATCGACCGATTGCCCGCGTCCGGCTACGCTCCCAGTTGCTGAAAAGCCAAAGATTGGCGGCAAACGGGAGGAGCCTTTTGCTATGGCCAAGTCGAAGACGGCGACGAAGCGCGCCGAACCAACCAGCCTGAAATTCCTGAAATCGGCCCACAAGGCCGTCCGCAGCCACCTGAAGGCGGCTGACGAACTGCCTACGTTCCTCGCGCCGGCGGGCGGGCTTTCGCTCGCGGACCGGCGCCGTCTGGTCGAACAGGCGCTCGTGCTGCTGGACGACAATTTCGTGCATCTGCCGTTGAAGCGCGCCATGCACGGCGTGGACCCGATCCAGAAGCTGAAGCTGATCCAGCATCGCCTGGCGCAGGCCACGCCCCAGACGATGGGACCTGAATTCGCCTTCCACCGCGAGATGATCGAGGTCTTCACCTCCGTCCGCGACCTGCACACCAACTACCTGCTGCCCGCGCCGTTCGCCGGAAAGGTCGCCTTCCTGCCCTTCGACATCGAGGAGTATTTCGACGACGACGGCAAGGCGCACTACCTCGCCAGCCATTTCGTCCAGGGCTTCTCGCACAACCATTTCCGAACGGGCGTCGAGGTCACGACCTGGAACGGCGTGCCGATCGCCCGCGCGGTCGAAATTTCCGCCGACATGCATGCGGGCGGCAATCTGGACGCCCGGCACGTCCGCGGCGTCGACGGGCTGACCATCCGCTCCCTGACGCGGGCCATGCCGCCCGACGCGATGTGGGTCGAGATCGGTTATATCGACCGGGACGGGGTCGCGCGGGAAATGCGGCAGGACTGGATCGTTTCCCCCTCCCTGCCGCCGGTCGGCGGCGTCGACGCCGACGCGCTGACGCTGAACGCCGCCTGCCTCGGCCTCGACGTCGAGGCGGACATGGTGCAGAGGGCGAAGCTGATGCTGTTCGCGCCGGACGCGGTCGCGAAGCTGAAGAAGCCGCCGAAAGTCACGAAGAAGCAAGCCGCCAAGGGCGCGGACGTCCCGACCACGATGTCCGGCGTCTTCCGGGCGAGCAGCGTCGAAACTGCGGCCGGCGAATTCGGCCACATCCGCATCTTCACCTTCAACGTGGACGATCCGACGGCCTTCATCGAGGAGTTCATCCGCCTGGTCGGCCTGTTGCCCCAGAACGGCCTGATCCTGGACGTCCGCGGCAATGGCGGCGGGCATATCCACGCGAGCGAAGGTCTGTTGCAGACGCTGACGCCAAAGCGGATCACGCCGGAGCCGACGCAGTTCATCAACACGCCGCTCAACGCCGAGATCTGCGCGCGCCACGCGGGCAATCCCGTCGGCATCGAGCTCGGTCCCTGGCTCGAATCGATCCGGGAATCGGTCTCGACCGGCGCGATCTATTCGCGCGGCTTCCCGATCACGCCGGCCGACTTCGCCAACGCCTGGGGCCAGCGCTATCACGGCCCCGTCGTGCTGGTGACGGACGCGCGCTGCTATAGCGCCACCGACATCTTCGCAGCCGGCTTCGCTGACCACGAGATCGGCCCGATCCTGGGCGTCGACGGCAACACCGGCGCCGGCGGCGCGAACGTCTGGACCCACGACCTCCTGAAGCTCCTGTTGGAGCTGCCTGGGCCGGCCGACCCGAACACGCCCTTCCGGGACCTGCCGAACGGCGCCGGCATGCGCGTCGCCATCCGCCGCACGCTCCGCGTCGGCGGCCATGCCGGCACGCCGCTGGAGGACCTGGGCGTGCGCCCCGACCACCGCCATGCCCTGACCCGCGCCGACCTCTTGGAAGGCAATGTCGACCTGCTCGACCGCGCCGGCGCCCTGCTGGCGGCCCTGCCCGCGCGGCGCCTCGAGGCAAGCGCGGCGCCCTCGGGCGGCGGCCTCTCCGTGGACGTCGAAACTCAGGGCCTCGACCGCCTCGACTTCTACGTCGACGACCGGCCGGTCGCGAGCGAAGACGTCGGCGACGGCGCGCATTCGGTGCAGCTTGCCGCCGAGGGCGACCGTCTCCGCATCGCGGGCTTCAAGGACGGAGAGATGGTTGCTGCGCGGTTCTTGGAGGTTTAGATCAGGATCACCTTCCCGATCGCCGTCCGGTCGATCAGCATCTGCAACGCCGTCGCCGCGTCCGAGAGCGGCAGGACGGCGGTGACGAGGGGGGCGAACTTCCCGGCGTTCGCCATCTCAATCAGCGCATCGACGTTGGCGCGGGCGACGTCGGGCTGGAACTCGTTCAGGCCGCCGACGCGGCAGCCGACGGCGCTCGCGCCTTTGATGAGCAGATGGTTCGTCTTCGCCAAGGCCGGCGCGCCCGCGAGGAATCCCAGGATCAGGATGCGGCCGCCCCAGTTGATGCAGCGGGTGCATTCCTCGAACGCCCAGCCGCCGAGCGGGTCCCAGAAGATGTCGGCGCCCTTGCCGTTGGTCATCTCCTTGATCGCCTCGCGGAAGCGGCCGGGGTTGCCGTCGGTCGGCGGGCCGTAGTCGATGGCGGCGTCGGCGCCGGCCTTGATGCAGGCCGCGCGCTTCTCGTCGGACGACGCGACCGCGATGACATGCAGGCCGAGCGCCTTCCCCATCTGAATGGCCGCGAGGCCGATGCCGCCGGCGGCGCCCAGCACCACCAGCGTCTCGCCCGCCGCCGCATGGCCGCGCTGGATCAGCGCGTGATATGCCGTCGTATAGGCCGAGCGGAAGCCCGCCGCCTGCTCCATCGAAAAGGGTTCCGGGATCGGCGCGCACTCGACCGCCTTGCAGACGCCGAACTCGGCAAAGGCGCCGGGCGAATGCCGGCTCATCACCTTGTCGCCGACGCGAAGGCCCTCGACGCCCGCGCCGACGGCGACGATCTCGCCCGCCGCCTCGCCGCCCGGCACGAAGGGCGGCTCCGGCCGGAACTGATATTTGCCCGCGACCATCAGCACGTCGACATATTGCACGGCGCGGGCGGCGATCTTGACCTTGACCTCGCCGGGGCCGGCCTCCGGCTCCGCCCAATCCTCGTGCAGGGCGACCGCTTCCGGGCCGCCGAACTTTTCGCAGACAATCGCGCGCATCAAGTTTCCTTCTTGCCAGTCACGTGCTGAAGCGGCCTACCAGCCGAGCGCATAGGCGACGCGGCGCGGGTCGGCGCCGGCCGCTTTCATGCCGGTCTCCCGGTCGTCCAGGATCATGCAGATCGACCCCGCGAGCCAGGTACGGTCCGGCCAGCGCTCGACCCGGTGGCCGCGTTCGGCGAGGCCGTCGCCAGTCGCCTGATCGAACTTGCCTTCGATCCGCAGCAGGCCCGGATGATAGTCGTGCGGCTCGAACGACGACGGGAAGGAGTAGCTGGCGAAGCGCGGCCGCTCCACCGCCTCCTGCGGCCCCATGCCGAAGACCGCGACATTGGCGAAGGTCTGCGCCATCGCCTGGGTCTGCACGTCGCCGCCGGGCGTCCCGAGCGGCAGGAAGGCCTTGCCGTTGCCACGGACGGCGATCGCGGGATTGGGCGTAAGGCGCGGCCGCTTGCCGGGCGCGATCGATGACGGATGGTCGGGATCGGTCCAGGACTGCACGCCGCGCGGGCTGACGTTCATGCCCGTCCCTGGCACGACCGCGCCGTTATAGGAGCCGTCGGAGGGGGTCGCCGAGAAGACGTTGCCCTTGCCGTCGACGACGCAGAGATAGGTCGTATCCAGCGCGCCGGCCGGATGCGGCTCCCCGCCGGGCGGGCTCGCCATCGGCGCTCCGCGCCATGCCTGGCCCGAGGCGTCACCGGGGGCCGGCATTTCGGCGAAGGCGCGGGCCATGTCGATGCGGGCGGCCTGCCGCTCGGCATAGTCTTCCGAGAGCAGCGTTTCGATCGGCACGTCGACGAAACGGGGGTCGCCGAAATAGGCGTCCCGGTCCGCCATGGCGAGCTTGGTCGC